>JBGUBD010000004.1:300000-490809 GCA_041821185.1 Phycisphaerales bacterium AB-hyl4
TCCGGGTCGGCCGCGTCGAACGTGTGCTCCAGCGCCACGCCGGGACATGCTTGCATGGCCTCATCGGAGCGAGCATCACGCGGCGGGTTGGCGGCCACGCGCGGCCGGCGGCCGTGCCCGAGCACGTCGACCATCTCGATCTCGTCAGGGCTGATGTAACTGCACACGCCACAACCTGTGCAAAGCTGCGCCGCGGCGACATCGTCGATGTTGAGTACTTTCAGTCGCATCGTGTAATCGGCCGGGCGTGCGGGTCGGCCGAGCGTGCTCCATTTGCGTTGTGCAGCGATCTCTCGTTCGCGCGTCGTGGCTATTGACGTCTATTCCGGTTTCTCACTCAGTTGCACCGAGGCAATGGGAGGTCGCGAGCGTGGCAGAAAGCCGAAGCGGACCAGCACGTACGCCAATACAAGCAGGACCATCACCGCAGCAGCAATCCCTGTCGCCCACCCCCGAACCTCAGTCGGCGTGAACCAAACGACCGCGGCGGCGGAGAGGGTTAACACCAGCACCGGCATCGCCGGGCCCAGCGTCATCGAAAACGGCATTGCATGACGCTTCCAGAGGCGATACATCGCCATGTTGAACGCGAGCAATTCACCAATCAAACCCGCGACCGCCAGCCACATCAGCGGCATCTGCTGCGACGCGACCCCCAGAGCCAACAGCAGCCCAATCGACCGGGCGATGTTGGCCAGCAGCGCGTTAATCGTCTCGCCGCGAGCCAGCGCAGCCTGACTGGGAGCTTCGCGCAATACCCGCACCGCCTGCATCGCACCCAGCCAGCCAATGAACGCCCCGGCCACGGCGTACTCAGGCCCGTAAAGCCAGAGCATCGCCTGCTCACCGAACAGGATAAACCCCGCTGCGAGCGTACCGCCGATCACCGCAAGCGCGGCCACGCTCTGCCGATATCGGCGATAAAACTGCCGCGGATCATCCTGCGCCCGCGACATGGCGGGTAACACCAGCGAACCGTTAATTCGAGCCAGCGTCAGCGTCGGTACGAGCGTCAGCGCAAACGCCACGGAGTAAACGCCGAGGTCCGCCATATCGTAAAACGTACCGACAATGACGCGGTCCCCCTGAAACGTGCCGAACATCAACATCCCGTTGAGCATCAACGGCCAGCCGAAGCCCAGCACCCGCTTGATGTACTCCCGGTCGCACGCCAACCGGTAAGGCCGCTCGGCCAGCAAATGCGACCCCACCGTCGCCAGGCTGACTTCCAGCAACACCAGCCAGAGCACCGCCGAGTAATCGCCCAGCCAGGCCGCCATCGGCCACGCCACCGCCAGCACAATCACCTGGCTCGCAATTCCCAGCCGCACCGAAGGCCCGAATCGCATCCCCCGGTGCAGCCGCACCACGTCGTAGTGCTTCAACGATTGAATCAGCGGCACGAACGCGAGGCACTGAAACGCCCAGAGCGCTTCGGGCACACCGAACAGCCGAGTCAACGGCCACGCCATGAGAAAAATCAGCAGCCCATTGAGTACGCCCTTGATCAGGTTGACCAGATGGACCGTGGCCTGGAAGCGTGGTGCCTCGCCGTCGCGCGCCTGAACCAGCAGCTTGCCGGCTGACAGTTCCGTGATCATGCTGAACAGCGCAACGCTGATCGCGAAGGTGGCGGCCACCCCCATATGCTCGGGCCCCAGTAGCCGAGCGAGGATGATGTTGCGGACGAATGAGCAGCCATGTCCGATGACCTGCCCACTACTGAGCAGAGTCGCGCTGCGCAGGATTGCCGAGCGATCAATCAAGCCGTGCCTCCGGCCATCATACGATGGCCAAGCTGTTCCGGCAGGCAACTCTGCAAAGTCCACCGCATCTGATCGCGAGCTTGGGTGACCACGCCGGGCAGCGATCCGCGCAGTCGCGTCTGCTCCTGTTCACGCTGCAACCAGACCTGCCACAAGCGATCGACTGTTTCGGCCGTGTCGTGCAGACGCGGGTCGACTACGGCCGAGCCCAGATTGCAACTTTCAAATACACCCAACGTCTTGTCGCTGTAACTCAGCGCCGCCGCCGGCACGCCGGACGACAGCGCCGCAATCGTCGAGTGCATCCGTGTCCCGCAGAACCAGTCGAGTTGGCCGATGACCCACTTGACCTGGTCGGCCTCGCCGATGCCCGTGAGCACCGCCAGCCGGTCCGCGGCGTCGGCTCGCTTTTGAAATCGATCCGCCAACGCCTGGCAAGCCGAGTGGTCCGACTCGTAATGGCCCGGCGGCGTGACCACGTGGGGCACAAGCACGACGCGTGTATCTGTCTCCCGCAACAGACGATCAACCAGTTGAAACACGGTTTCGCGATAGTCAGCTCGCAGGCCGTAACGCTTCCCCGGTTTTTCCGGATTCGCCAGCAGGCCGCTGACGTTCACGCCCACCACGGGTTGCTTGCGATCCGTCAACCAGCGAACAATGCGTTCGGGCACGTTCTCCGGTCGGCTGGGCTCGAGAGCGAAGGCCATATCCACCCCGCAACGATGGCGGTCGGGGTCGAAGTCATCGCCGAGCAGTTCTTTCATTAGTTCGAAGCTGCGTTGGTCGCGTGCCCAGGCGACGTGAGCGCCGCGCACCAGTTCGGCGGCATACTGTCGGCGGGCCGGATCGCGAAACGGGCCATACGTCTGCGGCAGCAGCACCAGCGGTCGGCCGAGGTCCAGAGCCAGTTGCTTGGGCAACGTGATGGCTGCGAAACGTTCATCGCCGTAAAGATCGGTAAAGCTGTCGCCGCCGCTGACATCAAGCACGGCGTCGGCCGCACGAATCGCGCGCACGCCGACGGGGAACGGCAGGCCAAGCCGACCGGCGACCTGCATCAGCCGCAGGTTTTCCGGCAGGTAGTAACGCCGCGAATAAACGGCACCGAGAACCTGGTATTGGCGACTTTCACCGTCGACCTGCATGCGAGCGCGGCGGCGCGATCGGCCATAGTCGAACACGGTCACGCTCGCCTCAGGTTGCTCGCGGAACAGCGCGGTCAGTGCGGACTGACACAGCGCGGATACGCCGAGATTTCCTGTGCCGGTAGCTGCACCAAAAAGACATAATTTCATGGTCGTAGAGCCAGTGCTTTTGTCGAAACGCCAGCGGCGTCCGACTTGAGCCAGACCACCGACAGGGCATGCGATGGTATCGCCCTGTCGGTGGTCTGTCGTCAATCAGTCGCCGTTACCGTCACTCATGTTTACGAAGCAGGATACAAAGTGGACATTCTCCGGCGCCTTGTTTCCGGCGACGTAGTCAATCCACGATGAGGAGTGCAGTTGCGAGAGCTGGAACATCACGCCCGCCGAGCCGACAGCCCGGAATTGGCGGTCGCCGCCGAAGTCCGTGCGGAAGATGATTCGCTGGTAAGGCAGGCGAATTTGTTTGAACAGAACGTGCTCGTGCTTGCTGTTCAACTGCGTAAACGGATGTCCACCATTTTTCTGGTCGTTGATGTTTTCAAAGGTCAGATCGACGAAGGCACAGTTGGTGAACGAGCTTTGGTAGTGGTCGAGGAAAATCGACTGCACCTCGTCCAGGCCGGTGGCGTTGACGCCGAAGACGATCAGGTTTTCAAAGTGACCGAAGTATTGCAGCACGTCGCTGTGGAAGACGAGCGCGCCGCCATCGCTTTCTTCCACCGTCCCGTTGACGATCATCGTGGTATTGGCCAGCGAGTCGCCCGCAATATTTCGCATGGTCACATCGCGTGCCAGGCTCATGCCGGTGAAGCCATAGAGCATGTCGTGAGCGTGTGAGTTGGTCGCGTAGCTGCGGCCTTCACGTCGCACCGGGTAGCCCTGCTGTGGTCGTCCGTCGTCACGGTGAATCACCGCACCGTCCCGATCGAACCAGCGAACGTCATCGAACCAGACTTCGTGCTGGCCCCAACTGCCAGTTTCCAGGTAATAGCTCTTGATCGTACCAAAGTCGAAGCTCACGCCTTGCCACTTCAAGCGACTGGTGCGCGGGCGAAGCATCTCGCGCTCGGGCGATGTCGTCGAAACGATAACGACCTCATCGCGGCTCAAACCTTCATCGGCGCGGATGGTGATCCATCGACTGTTCGCCGTGCCGACGGCGCCAAACGGATCGTGTCCGGTGGCGTAAAACGGACCGGCGTGTTCACCGGCGTCGAGGATCGTAACGATACCGCCGTCGGCTCGGCCTTGATCACGCAGGCGTCGGATCGCCAGGCCGATCGTCTTCATCGGCTCAGCACGCGTACCCGGATTCGCGTTGTCTCCTTCTCGCGAAACGAAAATCTCATTCCGCTCGAGGCTGCCGCCGGCGTTGGCGAACAATTGCAGACTCCGCACGCCCGTGTCCGGCGCGCCGTGGTCCGGGTCGTTGCCCTGGAGCACGCGCGGCTTGCCACGTACCGGATAGGCGACCGCCCGCACTTCCACCGGGCCATCCTGAAGCGTACTGGCGTCGAGTTCGATCCAGTACTCCCGACTACCGGTACGCGGATTGACAGTCATCTCATCGACCGTCACCCATTGCCCACCATCGACAGAGAACTCCACCCGGTCGATGCCGTTGACGTGAAATGCAATCACGCCAATCTCGAACATGCTGTCGAAGGTTTGCCAAGGCACGACGTTCCATCGCGCCATAGCCTGGGCGTCATCGCCGTATCCGCTACCAATGCGCCCCGGCTGGGCCGTTGTCCCATCGAAACCCGTTCCAGGCAAAGCAACCGGCGCTGCCGACGAACTCGGCTCCGAAGGTTCGGGCTGCGAAGGCTCTTCGCTCTGCGGAGGTTCAGGCTGCGAAGGTTCTTCGTTTTGCGGAGGCTCAGGCTGTGAAGGCTCTTCGTTCTGCGGAGGTTCAGACTGCGAAGGCTCTTCGTTCTGCGGAGGTTCAGGCTGGGAAGGCTCTTCGTTCTGCGGAGGTTCAGGCTGTGAAGGCTCTTCATTCTGCGGAGGTTCAGGCTGCGAAGGTTCTTCGCTCTGCGGAGGCTCAGGCTGCGAAGGTTCTTCGTTTTGCGGAGGTTCAGGCTGCGAAGGTTCTTCGTTTTGCGGAGGCTCAGGCTGTGAAGGCTCTTCGTTCTGCGGAGGTTCAGGCTGTGAAGGCTCTTCGCTCTGCGGAGGTTCAGGCTGTGAAGGCTCTTCGTTCTGCGGAGGTTCAGGCTGTGAAGGCTCTTCGCTCTGCGGAGGTTCAGGCTGTGAAGGCTCTTCGTTCTGCGGAGGTTCAGGCTGTGAAGGCTCTTCGCTCTGCGGAGGTTCAGGCTGTGAAGGCTCTTGGGCGGTCGAATCGTCGTTTCCGCCGCCGGCGTTCCCCCCACCGCTGCCACCACCACCGGCATTACCACCGCCGCCGCCACCGGCATTTCCGCCACCCCCGCCACTTCCGCCGCCCCCTTCACCGCCGCCACTTCCGCCACCACCACCAACGTTGCCATTGCCACGATTGTTGGCAGCCACGAGGCGAGGCGGCGCTCGGGTGGTTTCCGTCGAGGTTGACGCTTCACTACGTGAGGTTTCGCCAGCCTCGGTGGACGATGTCTCCGATTCGCGCTGCTCGCGTGAGTCCTCGGGGTTGTTCGCCTCGCTGTTATTGTCGTTGTAGTCGTCGTCGGCTTTCTGATCGCCGTTGGCTTCCTGTCGGCCGGACTCAATCAGTTCGTGGAACGCGTCAAGGTCGGCGTCGCCGAGTTCGCCGCGAATCACCCGCTCGCCGAGGGCCCGGAGGTCTGTCTCACTGATCCAGGGGTGCTCTGCAAGGAATGTCTCGGGCTCGGTAAGCGCCCATGCAAGCAGGTCAGGCCCCTCGTCACCGACGTTTTGCAACGCGGCGGCTTCATAATCCAAATCGGCGTTCTCTTGGCCGGACTCTTGGCCGGACTCGTCGGCCGTGCCCGGCTCGGCGTCGTCCCGGCCCGTCACTGCCGGCGCAATCGACGTGCTCAACGCCAGGTTGAACGACGTGTCCGACTCACCGACGACGCGCACCTGATATTCACCTGCGGGCAGGCGGGTATTCAGCGTTCGGCCGTTGATGCCATCGGCCTGACCGCGATGTACGACCTCGCCCGTTTCGTTGACGATCTGCAACTCGGCGTCGGCCGCGAGACCATTCAACTGAGCGTGGATGTTACGCTCGCCTTGCAGTCGAAGGCGATAGCCGGCCTGTCGGCGTTCGTCGTTCAGCTGGCCGTCGAACTGCCAACTGGAGACTTCATCGGCGTTCGCGTTGTCTTCTGCCGTGGCCGTGCCAACGCTGACGAGCAGCATTGCACACGCCAGGCCAAGAGTTGCCATCAAACGCCATACTACGTCACTGCGGCGGGTGTAGATGTTCATGATGCCGTTGATCGTCGGCATCAATGCTATGGATTAGCCCGATTGCGTACATCGCAACGGTGTATTTGTTGCCCAGGATTCACCAGTCCGTGCAACCGGCGGGCGAAGCACGATCAGCTTATCTACCGCAAACGGCACAGCCGTCACTGCTTATCATATCTTCACGCGCCAGCACACCGCCGTTGCCCGTTACAAAGCGTACAGCAGGCGAAAACCATCACCGCCTGCCTCATCATTACAAACCTGACAATCAGTCCAAAACATCCAGCAACGATCCGTCGACTTCAACGCTCACTGCCTGCCCGAGCATGTCGACCTGGAGGATCAGCCGATCGCGTCGCGTGCGGTCGGCGACGATGCCCTGCAAGCCGCGCATCGGCCCGGAGCGAACTTCCACTCGCACCCCCTGCTTCAGATAGGGGTACGACTCCACCGGCAGATCACGCTCCATCGCGAGGCGGATGTTGCTCAACTCCCAGTCGATCTGCGATTGATCGGTGACGGGGATGATCTGCGCCAGTCGGCGGGTGCGGTCCATATCGTACGCCTGCTCGACCGTGCCGTGCAGGAACACGTAGCCGGGAAACATGGGCAGCTCGACGCGAGCTTTTCGCTTGCCGTAGTAGCGGACCTGCTCCATCAGCGGCAGGAAGTGTTCGACCTCGCGTTTGGCGAGATAGTCCGCGACGGCTTTTTCCTGCCTGCTCTTGGTATGCAGCACGAACCAGCGGGTGTCGGTCTGCTGGGGTGTAATCGGTTGCGTTTCGGTCATGCCTGGCTGCCTGATCCTCAATCGACATTGGTTAGGCCTGCGGCTCCACGTGCAAAGTGGTGAGGCCTTCGCGCAAAGCATAGCGGGTCAGGTCGGCGAGTCCGCGGAAGCGGCACTTTTTCATGATCTGGTGACGGTGCGTGTCGACGGTTTTGATGCTGATCGCCAGCAGGCCGGCGACTTCGCGGGGGGCGTGGCCCTCGGCGAGCAGTTGAAGGACTTCGCGTTCGCGGGGGGTCAGCGCGGTGTGGCCGTTGGTCTGCCCATTTCCCTCGCCGTGATTGTGGCCGTTGCCTCGGATGTAATGCTGCACGACGATCTCGGCGACAGCGCCGCCGAGATAGGTTTCGCCGCTGGCGATGCGCTTGATCGCCTGGAGCAGTTCGTCAAACGAGGCGGATTTCAGCAGCAGCCCTGACGCCCCGGCCTGGAACATCTCGCCAACGGCGCGGTTGGTCGACGCATCAGCGAGGGCAAGCACCTTCACCGACGCGTCGGCAGTGATCTGCCGAGTGGCCTCAACGCCGTTGAGCCGAGGCAGGTTTGTGTCCATGACGACCACGTCGGGCTTGACCCGCTTCACCATGCGGACTGCCTCCCGACCGTCGGCCGCCTCGCCGACCACCGTCATGTCATCCTGCGCATTGAGCAGCGCACGCAGGCCTTCGCGGACAAGGCCATGATCTTCAACCAGCATGAGGCGCGTCTTCATCGGCCGATTCCTTCCAGAACGGTGCACGAAACAGATACAGGGGCCAACCCCTCCGGCCGGCGGAGCAATGGCGCGCCAGACGAACAACGGCCCCGAGGTGTCATTGCAATAGTGAAAATGTGAAGCCGGCCCTGCGTCTCACCCAAGCCCGGGCCATAGCCGAACCATGGCGGCAGCACGACGCGTAACGATCAGGCTCCGCCCCCCTCGACTGCGCGCCGACAGCGCGCACGAGTTGGTCAATCGACTGCATCAGTCGTCAGGGGAGGTGCTCGGCGTCGTCGCCCAAAGGGGGCCCGCCGGACTCCGGCATACCCCCGGACTCGCCCCTAAGCCTCCAGAGAAGAGATAGGATGCAGGCACACAAGCCTGCGACACCACCTTATCTCCCTTCCCCCAAACGCCCCCGAATGTCCCTCACCGACCGCTCCTGCGGACGTCGATGCCTTTTCATCGGGCATTTTCAGTCGTCAAGCCAGTTTCCTGACTGACGGCCCCCCAGAATACCGAATTTTCCTTAGCATGGCCAAGACTTTTGATCCCTTGCCTAGCTTATTTCACTAGACGTTGACGGCCATTGGCTGAGTCATTACTCCGCCAAGTGTCCACAAACGATGGAGAAATGCAATAGGTTTGCTCATGCCGGTTCGGTTTTTTTAGGGTCTCGCGTCCGCTAATCCATACAGGCCAGCCCCGTCTCAGGCTTACGGACCACGGCGGATGGCGGATTCATGGAGGCGCAATAGGGGAACATTGGGGTCGCCTGGTACGTTTTCGCAAGGGAATCCCCGGAGCGTCGCCGCGATGCATCCTTGGCATTCATTAGTCATGCCCCCCTGCTCCCTGTACCCCAGCCGGCCCGGCCCATACCATGCACCATACGGTTTGCCCTCAGGAGAACGCGCGATGCTCGAACGGCTCTTTTCACACTGCATGGTTCGGCCAAGCGACATCCAGCCAAGCAGCAGCCAGATGAAAGTCGTCGGGGTGTTCAATCCCGGCGTCATTGAAGTCAACGGCCAGGTCATCCTGCTCGTCCGCGTGGTCGAGCAACCGACCGAAACGCGCGAGGGCTTCGAACCCTCGCCGCGCTTCGTGCCAAAGCAAGGCATCACGTTCGACTGGCTTGATGAAAAACAGCTCGACTTCTATGACCCGCGCGTCTACCACGAACGCGGGACCGGCCTGGCTCGGCTACGGTTCATCTCCTACCTCAAAGTGCTTCGCTCCGACGATGGAAAAACCATCACCGACCATGACGGGCCGGTGATCATGCCGGACAACGTCTACGAAGAGTACGGCGTTGAAGACCCGCGCATCACGCAGATCGGCTCGACGTATTACATCACCTACGTCGCAGTTTCACGGCATGGCATTACGACCTGCTTACTGTCGACGACGGACTTTCAGCGGTTTACGCGGCATGGCATTATCTTTCCGCCCGAGAACAAGGATGTGTTGCTGTTTCCGGAGAAAATCGTCGGCGATTACCTGGCGATGCATCGGCCGGTGACGTCGACGCGATTCCGTCCGCCAGAGATGTGGACCGCGCGCAGCCCGGACCTGATCCACTGGGGCGGACACGAGCAGATGCTCGGCGCCGACAGCACGTGGGAGCAGAGTCGCGTGGGCGGGGGTACGCCGCCGATCCGCACGGAGCGAGGTTGGTTGACGATATATCACGGCAGCGCCCGGCCTGAGGGCGACCAGGGGCCGGGCACATACACAGCAGGCGCGTTGTTATTGGATTCGCAACGGCCGAGCAAGGTGATCGCCCAGACGCGAGAACCAATCATGACGCCGGAGGAAACGTTCGAGCGAGAAGGGTTTGTGAATAACGTCGTTTTTCCCACAGCTGTGCTCGAACGCGATGATGCCTACTGGGTGTACTACGGCGCGGCGGATGAGAATGTCGGCGTAACCGCGTACAGGCGGGAAGATCTGTTGAACGCACTGCAAAAACCAAGCAGTGCGAACAGCGCAACTTAAATTAAGGTACCGAAGACCGCAGCGCGATCGCCTCGGCTAACTGTTGCATGCGCGAAGTCGCGCGGCCATACAGTAAGTTGCGATGCTTATGGGAAGATGCCACGAACCCGGTAGACCTTGCCGACGTTTTCCAGCGCCGCGAGGTAGGCGGCGGTGCGCAGGTCGCAATCGAAACGATGCGCCATCAGCTTCGTCCGCTGAGCGGCGGCGAAGATATGCTTGCGCAACGCGGCGTCGACCTTCTCAGCATCCCACGTCTCAGCGAGGCGATTCTGCTGCCACTCAAAGTAGCTGACCGTCACGCCGCCACTGTTGCAAAGCACGGCAGGAAGAATCTTGACACCACGCTCGACGAGCCTCCGTTCGCCCTGCGGAGTAGTCGGTGCGTTGGCACCCTCCGCGACGACGCGGGCGTTGATCAGCGACGCCTTGGGCTCGTCGATCATCTGCTCCAGCGCCGCGGGGATGAACACATCCACCGGCAGGCTGTAGAACTGTTCTTCCTCAAGGGCCTCGGCGCCGGGGAAGTCAGCGACCCCGCCATGATGCGCCACATGCGCCGCAAGCGCAACCGCATCCATGCCCTTGTCGCAGTGGATAGCGCCGGAGTGGTCCATGACGGCCTTGAGCTTCGCGCCGCGTTCGTCCAGCAGCCGGGCAGTCCACGAGGCAACGTTGCCGTAGCCGATGAGGCTGTAGCTCATCTCGCGGATGTCGACGCCGAGTTCGGGCAGCAGTTCGTCGAGTACGAAGACGAGGCCTTGCCCGGTGGCTTTTTCGCGCCCGTGCGAACCACCGAACTCCAGCGGCTTGCCGGTGACGACGGCCTGGCCGGTCCAGCGTCGGCTTTGCGGGGTAAAGTTGATATACGTGTCGGCCATCCATCCCATGATGTCGGAATTCGTGCCCACGTCCGGCGCGGGGATGTCATGGTCCGGGCCGATATTTTCACCAAGGGCACTGGTGAATCGGCGGGTGAGCCGCATCATCTCGTCGCGCGAGAGTGCTTTCGGGTCGACCTGCACGCCCCCCTTTGCCCCGCCGTAGGGCAGGCGGACCAGCGAGGCTTTCATCGTCATCAGCACCGCCAAAGCCTTGACGTGGTCGAGGCTGACGCTGGGATGAAAGCGCATGCCGCCCTTGTACGGGCCGAGGATGTTGTTGTGCTGAACGCGATAGCCTTTGAACAGGCGATAGTCACCGTTGTCCATCTTCACTGGGAAGTGGACCATCAGTTCATTCTTCGGCTGAGCGAGAATCAACTGCAGGTGACGCGGCAGTTCGAGCATGTCGGCGGCCCTGAGCACAAGCGTGATCACCTGCTGAAACAGGTCGGCCGGGTCGTATCGAAAACCCAATTCGTTGAAAACAGATACAGGATGATCGGCCATCATCGGCACTCCATTACTGGCCGGCGGCAAATCGTTCGTCAGGCCGCCAGGCTGAAGTGTCATGCTAACATGAGTGTTCATTTTCATCACATCGGCAGGATCGGACGATATGATGCAGCAATGATCGTTTACTGCTGTGCCGACCTGATCTTTGCCACCCGCATCCGCGCCACGGCCGACAGCCTGGGCCTCGTCACCCGGCCGGTGCGCAACCCCGACATGCTGCGCAGCCGTCTCGACCAGATCGACGACGGCAAACCCAACGCGCCGGTGACCGCCCTGCTGCTGGATTTGGACACCGGCGAACCGGGCCTGGCGCTGATCGAACAGGTCAAGCAGCACGACCCGGCGATCCCCGTGGTCGCGTTTGGAGCCCATGTTGCGACGGAGCTGCTCGCCGCCGCACGGGAGCGCGGAGCCGACAGCGTCATGCCGCGCGGAGCGTTCACCAGCCAGTTGCCCGCCCTGCTGCAACAGTATGCCGGCGAAAATTGACGATTCACCAGCGAAACACAGCGTTTGCAGGGCTACAGGCGTGAGCCTACAATTGCCTGCTTGCTACGGGGTGTAGCTCAGCTTGGTTAGAGCGCGCGTCTGGGGGGCGCGAGGTCGCAGGTTCGAATCCTGTCACCCCGAATCCGACATGTCAGGCTGAAAGCACAGGTTGTGCTTACCCGCCAACAGGCGGCGCGGCCGTTTCCCGGAACCTAAAACGTACCCATGGGTACGTTGAACACCGGAGACCAGCCGTGACCGCAGCCCGAACCAACACGTTACCGAAACTACGCCGCCAGAAGGAAAAGGGAAGGCCCGACCGAGCGTTCGTCGTGCTCAATGGCCGCAAGATCGCATGCGGTCGATGGGGCACACCGCAAGCGCATCAGCGCTATGACCGCGCGATCGTCGAGTGGTTGGCCGGCGGTCGGCAGTTGCCGATCGAGGTGGACCAGCAGGTTACCGTCGCGATACTCATTGATCGTTTTCTCGCTCACGCCCAAGAGCATTACCGTCGGCGCGACGGCAGCGTCACGAACGAGTACGGAACCTATGAGAGAGCGGCCTGGCCCCTCTTGGCACTCTATGCTGACTTGGCGGTCCAGGACTTCACTCCCAGATGCCTGCGCGCTGTGCGCCAGAAGATGATCAACGCGGGCTGGAGTCGCCCACACATCAACTCCCAGATTCGACGATTGCGTCACGTCTTTCGCTGGGGATCGGCTCAGGAATTACTTCCTGCTCCCATCCATTCGGCATTGTCGAACGTGGAACCGCTACAGCAACATCGCTCCAACGCACCTGAAACCGATCCGGTTACTCCGGTGTCCGACGCGGTTGTTGAAGCTACGCTCCCCAACCTGACCCCAACGCTGCAGGCCATGGTTAACCTCCAGCGGTACACCGGCATGCGCCCCGCCGAGTTGTGCGAGTTGACCACAGACATGATCGATACATCCGGCGACGTATGGGTGGCCAACTATGATGATCACAAGACCGCGCACCGCGGTCGTCGTCGCATGGTCTTCATTAGGCCGCAAGCGCAGAAGGTGCTCGCCCCTTGGCTGCACCGGGATCTGGCAGCCCCCGTGTTCAGCCCACGTCAAAGCGAACGGGAGCGGCTGGAAGCTATGCGATCCCAGCGCAAGACGCCTCTCACGTGTGGCAACGGTCCCGGGGACAACCGGGTGAGTAAACCTCGCTGTGCGCCCGCTGACAAATGGACGACGCAGAGCTATGGCCGCGCCATTCAGCGCGCGTGCGACGAGGCATTCCCGCCCCCCGAACACCTGGCACGCCGGCGGGTGAAGGGTGAGGGGCGTAAGAGTGAGCGGTGGGAGACGCGTGGCGAGTGGCGCGGCCGGCTCAGTCAGGAGGGACTGCTCAACGAGTTGACCCCGTGGCAGAAGGCCCACCGCTGGGCACCGAACCAGCTTCGACACAGCTATGCCACCCGTGTCCGTCGCGAGCACGGACTGGAAGCCGCGCAGGTACTGCTCGGCCACGCCAAGGCCGACGTGACGCAGGTGTACGCTGAGAGAGACCTACAGAAGGCGTTAAGCGTGGCACGCGAGGTGGGGTGAACGGCCACCGCCAATATCAAAGGGAGCAAATTCCCCATGAGCACCGCGAAATTTTTGCGGTGCCCGTCACCGGCTCCGGCACAATGCTGCGACGTTCCTGCGCCGCGAGTTCGGGATCGAGGTGGCGTCGATCATCCTTGGCCACAGCAGCCTGGCGGTCACCGCAATCTACGCCGAGCGGAACGAGAAGAAAGCTCGCAAGTCGTGGCCAAGGTCGGATGAACGGCTTTAGCGAAGAGGCAACGGCTGGCACAAGACACGACGACCCAACGAGCGATGCTCGGGTCGACGCTATGTGACGCCTGTGATTCAGGAGTCACGAAAACACGAAAAGTGCCATGGGGAAAGCGGTCACCATGACATTGGGTTTGATGCTCGTCGCAACGTTGGGGGCATACTCGGCGTCATTCACGGGCTCGGGCGCGGACTGGCGTTAGAATAGGTGGTCGGTCATGCAGGCCGACCACCTATTCAAATCGATGGGAGAATATCCATGCGGCTATTCACGACGGTGGTTCTGGCGGGAATGATGCTTTCGATTATCGGTTGTCAGGCAGGCGAGGAGCCGGCGGCGGTTCAGGCCGACGTGCCGCAGGCGCTGGCCACGACGCCGACGAAGCCGGCCGACCCGGGCCCTGCGGCCGCCGAGCCGAAGGCCGCCACATCATCATCCGTGCTCGAAGGCGTCACGCTCACCGGCCTCGACGGCGAGCCGGTCGACCTCGCCCAATTCCACGGCCAGGTCGTCATGCTCGTCAACGTCGCCAGCCGATGCGGCCACACCCCGCAGTACGCCGGCCTTCAGCGACTGCACGAACGCTACGCCGACCAGGGGCTCGTGCTCGTCGGCGTGCCGTCCAACGACTTCGGCGGACAGGAGCCCGGCTCGGCCGAGCAGATCGCCGAGTTCTGCCAAGCCAACTTCGGCGTCACCTTTACCATGCTCGACAAAGTCCACGTCCAAGGCGACGACAAAACCGAGCTCTACCGCCGACTCACCGACCCCGCCAACGACCCGACCGACAGCGGTGAAGTGCAATGGAACTTCGAGAAGTTCATCGTCGGCCGAAACGGCGAAGTCGTCGCCCGCTTCCGCCCCAACGTCCAGCCCGAATCGGAGCGAATCATCACCGCCATCGAACAGGCCCTGGCGATGAACTGAACCGCCACCCGACGGTCTTTCACGCCTGCACCGTGCCCGAGTGGGCCTGGTCGAAGCAGTAGCGCGCCAACTCGCAGTAAAGCAGCGTCTGCTGTCAGCGATCGCCTACCTCGCGCAGCCTGCCGTCCGAGCCAGAGAACACGCGCGTAGTTCGATCCTACTACTCCTTGCTGGCCTCACTCTCAATCGCCCTGAACATGATCCTTGCCCCCGTCGACGATCACGCGGATCCGGGCCACCAATGTTATTGCCAGAAAGTAATTCCCCGTCAGCCACTGCTGTATTGCGCTCATCCGCCAGCCCCTTGTGCCAGCCGTTCCGCCTGCTCGATGATGTACTCGACCATCGCCACCTGCTCACGCCAAGCAGACGGTATGCCGGACGCACCGTAGCACGCTCCGGCGAGTTGCCCGTACACTGCCGCGGTCGTGTCCGCATCGTCACCGAGGTTCACCGCCCGCAGGCAGCCATCGCGAAAGTCGGTGCCGTAGTGGAAAGCCCATAGCGCCGCTTCCAGGCTCTTGACGACATAGCCGCTACCGACGATCTCGGGCGGCTGCTTGCCCTTGAACGAGCCGCAGGCGATCGCGTCGATCTCCGGCACAAGCGGATGCTTGTCCCAGTAGCCGGACACCGGGCTGTATCGCTCACTCAGCAGTTCGTCCTTGTCCACGCCGTGGAGCGCCCCGACCAGCAGCACCGCCAAGTAGCGGCAGGCGTCGATGCAGACCTGCGTGCCATGCGTCGTGCGCGAGCTTTCACCCGCCAATTCGATCGCCCTGATCGGCTCACTGACGAAATACATCGGCACGGGCGCGAGCCGCATGATCGAGCCGTTGCCGGCCGAGTAGCGATCCGTCAGCCCGCTGAACGGCTCGCCCGTCCGTTCGAATGCGCCCAGCGCCGTCCGCACCGTGTTGCCGATGTCGAAGCAGCGGCCCGTGCTGCTGAGGTACCCTTTCCGCCACCATTGCACGTAGCGGCGCATCTGGTCCGCCGCGTCGAAGCCCTGGCATTCAAGCAGGCTCTCGGCCAGGCACAGCGCCATCGACGTGTCGTCGGTCCACTCGCCCGGCTCCAGCTCGAACGGACCCCCGCCGATCATGACTGTTACCGGCTCGAAGCTGCCCGGCCTGGCAAACTCGACGCTCGTGCCCACCGCATCACCCACCGCCAACCCCATCAGGCAGCCGCGGTATCGGTCCAGCCGGTCGGTCATGTCGCCCCCTGTTGCAGAATCGTCAGTTCAAACCCGTTGCCCACATTCACCGCGCAGCTTGTGGCGTTGGGCAGCGAACGCAGGTACGCCACGAATTCCCCCAACTCTTGCCGGTGCGTACTCGTGTTGTCGGTGACGATCACCGCCCGTTCCGCCAGCTTCGGCCGCACGGCCTCCAGGTAGTCGCGGCTCTGCGTCTTGACCGCGTCGATGAACACAAAATCGTAAGGCTGCGCGGGCGTCACCTGTCCCAACGTTTCGCGTGCGTCGCCCAGGTGCAGCGTCACGTGCTCCATCAGACCCGCCTCGGTCAGATGCTTCGTCGCGGCCTGCACCTTATTTGCCGAGGCATCGAAGCCGTGCAGGTGCCCGCCGTGTTCGCGCACGGCCGCAGCGAGATGCAGCGTGGAAAAGCCGTAGCTGACGCCGATCTCACAGGTCGAACGGCATCGGCCCATGCGTACCAGTTGTGCCAGCAGCTGCGCCTCATCGCGCGGGATCTGCCACGCATCGTCGACCTGCTCCCGCAGTGTGTCCACGCGGTCGATCACGACATTCACCTGATCCACAAACATGCTTGTCCTATCCTATCCTGCGCTCCTTATTCCCACAGTCCGCTCGCCGTGTTGTCCTGCTCCGTCGTCGACGCCGGTGGCTCGTTCCGCTGCCACTGCTTCACCACGACCAGCTGCTGTTCCACCAGCCCGCGCAGCGTTCGCTGGAGGTGGGCATCGGAAAAGGTGCGCTCTTCCAGCAGGGCCTGCCACGCCGGCTCCGCGTCCGCCGCAATTCGTTGTTTCACCGCCTCCACGTCCACGGGTACGTCCGCCGCGTTGAGCGCTTCAACCACGTGGTGCACCACCGCCCATCGCACCAGCCCCTCGCGATCGAAGCGGCGAAACAGCTCCATCAGGCAAACGAGTTGCGGCAGCAGCGGCTGGGCGAAGGCCGCCGCCTGTAACTGCCCCTCGGCTATGGCCTCGCCGGCCAGCAGCAGGTTCTTTTCCTGCCGCAGCCAGCGCTGCTCCACCGCGTGCCGCTCGTGTCCCAGCAGCGGCGCATCGCCGGCCAAGG
Organism: Phycisphaerales bacterium AB-hyl4; assembly: GCA_041821185.1. Lineage (NCBI taxonomy): Bacteria > Pseudomonadati > Planctomycetota > Phycisphaerae > Phycisphaerales > Phycisphaeraceae > Natronomicrosphaera > Natronomicrosphaera hydrolytica. The sequence continues at coordinate 316,702 of JBGUBD010000004.1, forward strand.
GTCCTGCCACTTGGCGCAGGAACGATGCCGACCATCCCAGATCGTAACTGTGACCGATGAAGTAAAAGTGCTTCAGCAGTCGCTCGCGGGTCGGATAACGGCCCGTATCCTGCACGCGGTCCAGCAGCACCACCGTCAGCAGTGCCTGGTCATGAATAGATTCGGATCCCGCTTCGCGCATGAGCTTCATCTTAACCCGCCATCACCGCAGCCGCGTCCCCAAACCAAGCTCAACACATTGCTCGTCGTGCCGCTGCCATGATGCTGACAGGGGCTCCACCCCGCCGCCTGTAGAATTTCAGGTAGAGGGGGACATCCGGAGGAAGGCGATGACACACGCGTCAGGGACATCTCGAGGCGGTAGCGTAACCTTCCAGGAGGTCGAGGAACTGGACCACGCCGGTCAACCGCTGGTGAAGATGATGCCGGAGCCGGTGGTGCCGGCGCTGGCCCGGCCTGGCATGGCAGTCAGCGACGCGGCGACGGGTGAGAGCGGCGTAATCCTGCGCATCACCCGTGCGCTGTGTATCTACCAGACGCCGACCGGCGAGGAGTACGCCGCCACCTGGCACACGGTAAGCCTGGAGGCGGTGCAGCCGGATCTTGATCGTATGCAGCCATGAGCAGCGAAGTGGAGCAAAGAAAACACCCCGCCGCAGCACGAGGCCACGGCGGGGCTTCCGGGGGCAAAGGGTAAACCGTCATTATACCAGTAAGTCTGCTGCGAACCGAGTGGGTCAGCGCCGACACACATGTCGCTGACCACCACCGGACACGATGTCCGCTGCCGATCGTGAAACGATTATCTCTGTCATCCGTGTCAGGCAGGTAACGGTCGCCGATCTGTCGATCGAACTATTGGTGTCGTCACGACTGGATAATGACATACCGCAGCACGCTCACCACCTGCTCCGGCTCGCGACAGGTCGCGGCCGCGGCGGCGTTGATCTCCTTCAATGCATGATCGTGCTCCGGATTGTGCAGCGTGATCAGCGGCTTGCCCAGGGCCACGGCCTGCCCGGCGTCAAACGCCGCATTCCACTGCTTGTACTTCGGGCCGAAACGCACCACGACCACGTCCGCCCGGGCCAGGTGGCTGCGCGTGCGGATGGCGTTGATGCGTGCGCCCTTGTGATCTTTCCAGAATGCCTCGGCTTCCGGACCGAGGATGTCCACGCCGACGTCGTCGCTGGCGGCGTGATCCGTCACGGGGGAAAGCAGCGTTACCGGCAGTTGGTGCTCGCGGATGCCTTCGGCGATGCGCTGCCGCCAGTTGGAGTGAATTTCGCCGGCGAGGTAGACGTGCCAAGTGTAGTCAGTGCTCATACCCGCATTGTGACATGATGAAATCGCCCGGCAACTGCGTCAGAACGATAATCGATATCCCACTCGTCCTCGACGGCGACGCGTGGAGCGAGAACGAGCGTAACGAAACTATAGCTGACTGGCGTTGATGGCTGGGAATGGGGTGGCTCGTCAACGGCGTCGAGGCGGTGCTGCCGCAGGGACGGAAGAGGATGCCCGACCATCACGCCTGCTTGAAGTCCAGGTCCGCGAGAACGAAATAGTGGTCGCTTGGATACCGACCGTTGTCGTTGTCGCGAATCACCTGGGCGTGATGCGCTTTCAATGGGCCGCGCATGAAGATCCAGTCAATGCGTTTTGGCGGGACGGGATCGTCCGGGCCGTGGAAATGATGAATGGTCAAACCGGTTTCCATGGACTGATGGACGGCTTCGTATGTGTCGCGCCAGCCTGAGTCGAGGAATCGATTGATCGCTGCGGAATCCGGCGTATCGTTCATGTCGCCGGTCAGTATCTGTGGGTAGGCATCGTCGAACGCCTCGGCGTCCTGATTGATGAGATGAGCCTGTTCCGGCCGGGCCTGCTGACCTCGATGGTCCAGGTGTGTATTGATAAACCGGAACTCGCGTTCAGCGTTGACGTCGTACAGACGAACCCAGTTCGCCATACGAATGTTGGAACTGTCCCAGGAACGTGAGCCGGTCACGTGCGGCGTTTCGGACAGCCAATAGCCGCCGGGCGATACGAGTTGAAACCGATCGTCGCGCCACGCGATGGCGTTCATGGGGCGATTGGAATCGCGTGTGTCAGCCATGCCAAACCAGGCGTGGGACGGAAGCTGTTCCATCATGAACTGCTGTTGTTCGCGCCACAATTCCTGGAAGCCGATGATGTCCGGATCGTACGAGCGGATGACGTCGCTGAGCAGTTGTTTTCGATGCACCCATCTGTTGTCGCCATCTTTTTCAGTTGGGAATCGGACGTTGCAAGTCATAACGCGCATGCGGCGGACTCCATATATGAATCATATCGTCGGGCTGTTGCCAGCTTTTACTGACAGACTGGCCGTACGATTTGCGAGGATGGCGGGATGAGAATACGCTCGCCGCCAGACGCTTGTCACTGTTGCCAGGCGCAAGGAACAATGGACGAATCAGGTATACACCACCATGGACTACGACGCCATCATGTTCGACCTCGACGGCACATTGGCGGACACGCTAGCCGACCTCGCGGCCGCGGGCAACCACACGTTGACCACGTTCGGCCATGCGGCATTGCCGGTCGAGCGCTACCGCTACCTGGTCGGGCAGGGGCTGGATCACCTGATCCGTCACGCTTTCGGGCCGGAGCACGAAGCGCAGTGGGAGGCGGCGGCGGCGACGTTTTTCACTTATTACAGCGAGCATAAGTACGACCAGACCGGGCCGTACGCGGGCATCCCTGAATTGCTGGACACCCTGACCGAACGTGATCTGAAGCTGGCGGTGCTGAGTAACAAGCCGGACCCGGCGACGCAGGACATGGTGGCGACGCTGTTCAATCAGTGGTCGTGGGACGCGGTGGCCGGCGCGAAGCCGGGCGTGCCGTTGAAGCCCGAAGCGGGCGCGGCGCTGGCGATTGCGGATGAACTGGGCATTGCGCCGCAGCGTTGGGTGTACGTCGGCGACACGAAGGTGGACATGCTCACGGGCAAATCGGCGGGCATGTACACCGTGGGCGTCACCTGGGGCTTCCGCGATGAGGCCGAGCTACGCGAACACGGGGCAGATGCGATCATTCATCACCCGTCACAACTGCTGGCGGTGATCGATCAAACGAGCGTCGAAGGCAGCGCGTGACACAGTTGCCTCGGATGACCGAACTACATTGCGATCACTGACAGATCCACGCCCGACAGCAGCAGGTGCTCACCCCCTCATTGAGAGCCGGAATTTTCGGCTTCTTGCTTGCAAAGAGTCTAACCCGTGTTAGAATTGGAATCATGAAGGTCGTAACACTTAAGGCAGTGGCGGAGAAGGCGGCAGTAGCGAGGTCGACCGCCACGCACGTGCTGGGGGGGCGGGGGGATGAGCTTGGGATTCGCCTTGAGACGCAGGAGCGGGTACGGCAAGCGGCCCGGGAGCTTCGATATCAGCCCAACTACCTGGCGCGGGGACTGACGGGGGGGGCGACGCAGACGTTGGGGGTGATCTGGTCGTTCGCGGCATACCACCCGCACATGATGATGCGTCGCGAGTTGGCGATGAGGCTGCACACGCGGGGTTACCAGCCTCTGATGGCGGACAGCTTCAACGACAAGGAGCGTGTTCGTCGGGATCTGGATGAGTTTCGTCGGCGGGGTGTGGATGGTTTGATCATTCGGCCGAGCAGCGATCTGGCAGGCGACAAGGGAATTGTCAAGGAGATTGACCGTTGGTCTCGGAAAGTGGTGGTCGCGGATGAGGTGTCTACGCCGTTGATGCGTCAGTCCTGGCCTGCCGTGGTCCGTGAGGTGCAGCCGGCGATGGACGAACTTGCGCGTCATCTGGCGGCGACGGGTCGCCGTCGGCCGGGGGTGTTGATCAGCTCACTGGGGGGCAATCAGGCGAAGACGGCCGCGTTCCTCGCAGCATTGGAGTCGCATGGGCTGCCGGGCTCGTGGGATCAAGTGGTTTCACTGGAGGGTCTGTATGAGAAGTCGCAGGACGATCACTGCCAGATGTTCGAGGAGGGGATCGGGCGGGCAGGGCTGGATTTCAGGCGGTTCGACGCCTTGCTGTGCAATTGCGATGAAGGGGCGGCGATGGTGCTTCGCGCGTGTGAGCAGCAAGGCGTGCGCGTGCCGGAGGATCTGGCGTTGATCGGGTTCAATGACTCGCCGTTCTGCAAGGGGCTGTCGCCCCGGCTGGCGAGTATTGGATGGGAAAATGCGAAGACGGCGGATCTGGTGATGCAATTGATGTTTTCCCAATTGGAGGGGAAGACGGTCGAGGGCGTGCGTGAGTCGGTGCCATTGACATTTCAATGGCGTGAGTCGGCGGGATGATGCCGAATCCGAAAGTGTTGAAAGGCAAACGTGGCCGGGCTCTGGGCGGGAGCTTGAACAGCGATTCCGGGGCGAATTGGCATGTTTTGAATGGTTCTGGAAACTTCATTTTTTGGAGGAATCTCATGTTTTCATTGACGAATCGGTCGGGCGTATTGATGGGTATGGCGATGTGCGCTGTGGTCAGCCTGGCGGTCGGGTCGGTCTCGGCAACCATCATTCCGTTCGAGGACAATTTTGAAACGGGGGGTGACTTCGACAGTGACAACATCCCCAATTTCTGGACATGGCAGAACAACCTGGGCGGAAACCCCACAAGGGAGATGTTTACCGAGGACGGACGTCTGGTGGCGCAAATCCAAGGACAGTCGTCTGGTGCTGGGGTCGCGGGAGTGCTCGCCAGGAGCAATGCCCCGCTGTTCAATTTCCTTGACCAGACCCTTGTTTATCAGATTGACGGCATGAGCTTCTCGGGCAGCGTGAATTCGTCAGGCCAAGTGCTTCGAGCCGGATTCCAATCGGGCACGGAAGATGTATGGACGTCTCGCAACGGAATAGCTTTTCAGATTCGTGCGAATGGTGAATACATACTCGGATGGGGCGTAGACGCAAGCACGCGCGTCTGGGACGAAAACAACCTGGCCGCGGGTCAGATCGACGGCACCCCGCACACGCTCGAGTTGACCGTTGGCCCCAATGAATGGGCATTCCGCCTGGTCTCAGATGAAGAGACGCTTGACGTTGGAGGCACGGTGGATTTTGCGAACGCGGGGTTCGCGAACAACGGGGACGTCTACCTTATTTATGAGCCTTTCAAGGGCACTTCGGGTTGGAACCAATTCGAACTCTCCGTTGACCGGATTGCGGTGGTCCCCGAGCCGGCGTCGCTGGGCCTGTTGGGCCTGGGCGGGCTTCTAATGTTCGGGCGGCGACGGCGGTAAACAGTCAATTGTCTGATGGGCAATGAATCCTCCGCAGAAAGGCTGTCCGCACGGGCTTTCTGCGATTCTCTTAATCAATCGGCCAGGTCATGTTTTTTCAGGCGAAAGGCGGCAGTTATGAAGCGAAAGCAAGGATTCACTCTCATCGAACTTCTTGTTGTAATATCTATTATCGCATTGTTGATTGCCATACTTCTGCCGGCACTGAGTAGCGCCCGTGCAACGGCGATGCGTATTCAGTGCGCATCCAACCTTCGCCAGTTGCTGATCGTAAACATGCTTTATGCGGAAGACCACAATGACTATCCGCTGGCTGATGACAAAGATGCGCCATCCAACGGCCCCATGTGGACGGAGCTTGTTCATTTTTACGTAGGCCATCAATCAAACAATGCACCGGTTGAACTTCTCCAATGCCCGAGCACGCCGTTTGAAAACACGGCCAACTGGCACAGCAGCTATGGAGCAAACTGGATGATTTCGGATGGCCGTTGGATTCACGACCAGATGGGTTTTCCGCGAATCAGTCAGATGCCCTCCCCGAGTGCAACCATCATGTTTGTCGATTGGGGACGGGCCAACGGTCGAATCGCCCAGGCTTACGCGATCGAAAGACTCACCAAGCCCTTTGATGAGGTGTTCGTTCATTACCCCGGGGGCGTCGGTGGTAATGACGGCCGCTCTTCCGATGCCTATGTCGACGGCCACGTGAAAAGTGGCCTGACGGTAGACACATGGAACGCTCCCAACATCGTCAGCCAGTGGGAAAGTTCAATTCCAGAAGATGGACAGCACTGGAACCCGTGGAAAGGGCAATGGCCAGGCTGAGTGGCTGCGGGGGAGGCGTTGCCTGTCAGCAGATTTCAACAATTCAATCACATTACAGTAACTTTCCAGAGGTAAACAGAAGATGCGATGTGCGAACGTACTTTCGACAGTGGCTATCGGTCTGGGTTGCCTGGCTCTGACAGGCGAGGCTGTGCAGGCGGAAATGCCTTGGCAGACGTCTCGGTTGCTCTACACACATTCCGAACCCGCGATCGTGGATAACCGCACGCACTCGTTCGCGCAGATGGAGAACCGCTTGGCCCTCGTCAGCGAAACCGGCATGGTCATGTTGGCCTGGGACGGTGAGAACTGGAGCGAGATGAGCCGGGTGGAGGTGGATGCGCCGGTGGGCGCCGCCTGGACGAGAGACAATCAGCTTCTGCTGCTGAGCAAGTCGGCGTCATACATCGTCAATGCCAATCGCGGCTCGCTGCATCGCGTTCACGGCCTGCCGACGGTGGGAAACAACGCGGCATCGGTCGGCAAAGTGCCCGGCCGTCCGCTTGCGGCGGTGCAGATCGGCCCACATACGTTCGCGGTTGAGCCGTACCGCGGGGAAGCGGTGGCGTTGGACATTTCACTCGGCAGCGGGCGCACAGCAATGACGCGCAGCGATGCCGACGACGCGCTGTTCATCCTGGTGGATGGTCGGCTTTATGTCTGGACCGCTGACATGGATCAGCCGGAGGCGTGGACGGATCGCTCGGGAAGCCGTCCCGCGTTCGGTTCGGATGCGAGTCAGATGGTCCCGCACCCGGCGGGGGGCTTGCTGTTCATCGGAACGCACGGCCAGGGCTTGCACGTAGTGGATCTGGCGAATCGTTCAACGACGCATATGACCAATGCAACCCATCCTGAGCTGACCAGCGACCTGTTCTATGCGTCGATGGCGATCGATGCCGAGCAGGACACGCTTTACTACACGTCGTGGACGGAGACGACGGGGCTTTCGCCGGCAAGCGATCCGGAGAACTGGGAGGCCGTGGCTTATCTGGCATCGTTTACCGAGCCTGGGTTGCATACGTATCGAAGCAATTCACCGAACGCGGGGATGGCTTACGTGCCGGAGTCGGACGAACTGATTTTCGGAGGCCGATGGGGCGCCAGTGTGCTCAGTCGAGGGAAGGACACGGCGCTGGTACAAGCTGAAAACTTCGAGCAGTTCGTGCGGACGCCTGAGTCCATTCCCGGCCAGGGTCGATTCTACGATTTCATGCGCGAGAACAGGATGCGGTCCGGATGGACCGGTTCGGGTCGGGCCAGCGAGCCGGAGCATTTGGACAACCTCGAACGCGCGCAGATCAATACGATTCTCTACAATCTTTACTATGTCGGGCATGGCGAGTTTTATGGCCCGACGGATCATGAGCAGCGCCTGCGGGGTCTGGCTGAACAGTGCGATGAACGCGGTATGGTGATTATTGCCAGCTTCCGTCCGATCGGCACCAGTGCGATGAGCCATTCGGGCGTTCGTGATTACGATTATCGGCATTGGATTCTGCCTTCGGGTGAAGTGGCGGCTTATGAGGAGCCCAGTGAGGCGACGCTGGGCACACGAGACCGTCGGGAATTCCCCTGTCCCATGGACGAGGGGTACTGGGCACGCTCCATTGCGCCGATGATGAACCTGGCCGCCCAGGTGGGCCTGGAACATGAGTCGATCATGGGCGTGCTTTTCGAGTTGGGCGATGGTTTCGGGGGTTCGAATCTAAGTCCTCGCAATAACACATGCTTCTGTGATGATTGCTGGGCGCGCTTCCTCGATCGACAGGCAATTTATGATTCGCAAGCGCGTGATACGTCGTACGAGGATGGCGCAAGACGCCGATGGCTCTACAGCGAAGGGCTTTGGGGCGTGTATCACGACAGCCAGGTGGCTTCGCTGGGCGAGGTGGGGCAAAAGTTCCTGGCCGAGGCGCGTGAGATAAACCCCGAGCTTTCAACGCACCTGGCACTGCCTGAGGCAGGGATCCATTATGAAGAGAACTGGTGGTATCGCGGGTTCATCGCTGCGATGCAAAGTGAGGATATGCCCGTGGTGATCCAATCTCAGCAGACTTATGGAACCCCCTACAACCCAGTTATGGATTATCTGCTTGAGCAGCGACTGAAGGAGCAGGGCAAACACACGATCGTCGTGCCAGGCTTGGCCCTGCTCTGGCTGTCGCCGGAACAGGTGACGCGGCGGTATGAGAAGAAAAATCACCAGTCGCCTGGGGTATTCGTCTATCGAACGGACAATTGGTATGGGCGGTCTCTTGATGAAAATCATTTTCGACCGCGATTGCCGAACGATGATCGCGAATATCTCCGGCGCGAGTACGTCGACGCACTCGAGGCGGCGGATCTCGAATAGTCGGGACACCGCGTGCGCATTCACCAGGCGCTGGGTTACGTCAGCGCCGAGCAGTACGAAACCGACCACGCCGTGGGTCAACGCGGGCGTAGGCGGTTTTCTTTCGCAGCCATGCCACTTTCGATGTAATGCACGCCTGCAAGGAAAGCGCACGCAACTGAATGAACAGGGCGTTGTGCAGGTGCAGTGAGTTGCGTCTCATTGCACCTGTGCCGCCGACGCACCGTATGCTGCAAATTTTTACGCCACAGATTTTAGATCACGGACAATGAACATGGATGACAATCGCATCGAGCATCAGGACATCCGAATCGGCACCATGGCCGGCAAGGCTGAAAAGACTGCTGACTACATCCGCCAGATCGCCCCGCACGGCTTCGAGTGCTTCCAAATCAACTTCAAGCAAAACCTGCCCAAGGGGCTGACGCTGCCGAAGCTTGCCAAACAAATTCAAGCTGTTCTTGAGCAGAGCAGCAGCGGCGCGATCATCAGCAGCCTCGGCGTTTTCGGCAACCCCATTGAGGACGCCGACACGCGCAAGTCTTTTGAAAAGTGCATTGATCACGCGCACCGCTTCGGCACCGATCTGGTCTGCGGCTTCACCGGTACCATCACCGGCCAAAGCGTGCCCGATGCCATACCTGCTTTCAAAAAGGTCTGGTCCAAGCTCGCCAAGCGCGCCGCGGACAAGGGGGTGCGGATCGCCTTTGAAAATTGTCCTATGCGCGGTACCTGGCAGAGCACGCGGTGGAACCTCGCTTTCAACCCCGCTGCATGGGAGTTGATGTTTGATGCGGTTCCGGCCGAAAACATGGGCCTGGAGTGGGAACCCTGCCACCAGATGGGCCAACTCATCGACCCGCTACCACAACTGCGGAAGTGGATCGATAAGGTCTTTCACATCCACGGCAAAGACGCAACCGTCTTGCATGATATCGTCGCCAAGCGCGGCATTCTCAGTGGCGACAGGTTTTTCTACCACCGTGCGCCCGGCTTCGGCGATACCAACTGGGCTGACGTGATCTCTATTCTTCGCATGCACGGCTACCGCGGCGCGATCGATATCGAGGGCTGGCACGATCCGGTCTATTGCGGCGATCTGGAGATGACTGGCCAGGTCCATGCCCTGCGCCATCTTCAACACTGCCGCGGCGGTACGTATGTGGTCGAACCTAAGGTGTGATGAACCGAAAGTGCTGTTGGAGCAATCGCCCGGCGCGGCGAATACGATTCCGCCGCGGCCTATACACACACGACGCGCGTATGGCGGCGTGGATCCAAGGAGGTACAGACATGTTCGGTCTTTGGGGCCACCGCGCCCAGTCGGGGCAGGCACTTCCAGGCGGTGCGGACGGGCTCGGTGGCGGCGGGCATGCTGGGGCTGTTCACATTCCCGGTGATGCTCACGTTCCTGGAACCGCTGGTGTTCCGCGAGCCGTTGCGGCGGTGGTCGATCGTGCACGGACTGGTCGTGCTGGCCGGGATCGCCCTCGTGGTTCCGGAGTTGAGTCTGGCCAATGCCGAGACGGCCGGACTGGCGTGGGGCCTGCTTTCGGCGGTGCTGTATGCGGCACGCAATCTGATGAACCGGCGGTTCGTCCACAGCGATGGCTCGTTGCCGGTGATGTTCTGGCAGGTACTGGTGGCGGCGGTGGTGCTCAGCCCCGCGTGGCTGTGGCCTGTTGAGGCCAACCTGCCGGCGGACCTGCTCTGGCTGGTCGTGCTGGGCGTGGTGTGCACGGCCGGGGCGCACACGCTGTTCATCGCGAGTTTTCGACACTTTCGAGTCGCGACCGCTTCGATCATTCTCACGCTCGAACTGCTCTACGCGGTGCTGCTCGCGATCCCGATTTTCGGCGAGTGGCCAAGGTGGCAAACCTGGCTGGGCGGCGCAATCATGCTCACGACGATCGCGCACGAGTCGTACCGCCATCGCAGTGTGGCTCCGAAAGCAGCTGATGCCACATGACTGGCGAAGTCGTCGCGAAACCGAGGTAAACTGTTGCTGCCAACTCGCTCCACGTCGACGAACGATGCAGGATCAGCCCATGAATCAGTCACACCACAAACCGCCACAGCGGCCCCGCAGTGATGCGTCATGCCGTGACAACGATCGGCCGCACTGCCCCGTCTGTGGCAGCCCGGGCGTGGAGAAGAAACAGAAATGGTTCTGCCAGCGCTGCGGCCTGCTGTTGGCGACCTGCTGCAATTGAATCGCCAAGGGGGAAGCTGGATGACCGACACCGCCAGCGACCGCGACGCCCGCCCCACCACCGTCCGCCATCTGCGCCGGCGCTGGAAGCCGATCAAAGAGCATCTGCACGCTGAGCAGAAGAACCACCCCACCAACATCCGCTTCCATCGGGCGTGCAGTTGGCTGCAACGGGTGGAGCAGATGGAGGGTGACGCCGACCTGGACCTGGTGCTCACCGGCCAGTGGATCGCCTTCAACGCCCTCTATGGTCAGTGGAACCCGGCCGCCGGCGAACCCCTGCCTGATCGTGAATGCTGGCGGCGCTTTCTCGATCGCGAGCTGGCGATGGATGCGAACGGCCGACTCGCTGACATCCTCACCGAGCACAAGCGGCTGGTACTGGCCATCCTCGACGACGCCTACCTCGAAAATTATTTCTGGAAAGAACCTTCGCCCCGGAAGGCGACCCAGACGACCAAAGGACGTCGGCAGGCGGCGACGTGGTATCTGGAGCAGCGATGGGCTCTGGTACTCGAACAGGTGGTCGAACGGATCTACCTGCTGCGCTGCCAGCTGCTGCACGGGGCGGCTACGTACAACAGCAAGCTCAACCGCACCTCGATGCGACGCTGCACCACCATGCTCGGCCACCTGCTGCCGGCGCTCATGGAGGTGTGGATCGACCACGGGGCCGAGGAAGACTGGGGGCCGATGTGCTACCCGCCGCAGGGGTAGGCGTGCCCCGTAGCGTGATTGCGGAATCGAGAATTCGTGTGCTGCCTCACCTTGTGTTCGTCATGGCGGCGCAGCATCATGCCACAGCTATCGGTCCCTCACGGAAGGCGACCGATCCGGCCAACTTCATCACCCTATCACGGTTCCATCGCCTGGGGATGCTCGAAAAGCAGCGACTGCAACCTGCCCTCGTCGATGAAGCGGTCCTCGAAGGCGACCCGGTCGAGGATCCGTGTGTGACCGTCACGTACCAACAGTGGTGCGGTGAGTTGTCGTTTGCGCATGCACCTTGTTCCCAGGGGTGGCTTGTCCGACCGTCATTGCATTCTCGGCCGAGGGCTACGTCAACAGTCGACCCGCCTGCGACGTGGCCGTGACGAGACAGCACGATGACATTCGGTTCCTGAATACCTCGGACGAGTCAATCGACTTGTCGTATCTGTCGCGCCCAGTTTATGGCATCGTCATCCGCCGGGAGCGTACTACGCCCGTTGATGCGATAACGTTCGCCTAGCTCCGCCAGCGTAAGTTCATCCGCATCAGCGATCCAGCCGCGGGCGAGCGAGAGGCGATCACTGTAGCCAGGCAACAGGATGCGCCAGTCCCATCGCCGCGTCGGCTCGTTGATGGTGCGCAGGTGCCACGCCAGGTTGGTGGCACAGGTGCTGTGCAGCGTGCGGTAGAACGCCGGGCTCTCAGCCAGTGTCTCGGCGCGCTCGAGCATGCTCGTCAGCAGCACCCGCGCCTGCGCGGGATTGACGGCCATGGGATAGATATGCACGTCGTTGCCGCGCACATTCGCCCGTGGATCGCATGGGCGTGTCCGCCCAGCGCGGGCATCCCGCCCACCAGGGCATAGTCTACGCGGCACCGCTCGAAGGCGGGTCGCTTGATGCTCATGTGGCGTCGATCGAAGCCGAGGGTGGCGTGGTCAGCCGTCAACCGGTCGACGTCGACGGCCACGCCGCCATCGAACTGCTGACCCAAGGCACCTTCCACGTATACGATCTCTACATCGCACGCGGCGACGAAGTCGTGATCGTCAGCTTCCGCACGGAGCCCGAAGCGTTCGACGATCAGCTTGCGGCGTTTCGCGCAGCGGGGCGGTCTGTCCGGTTTCAGTGACACGCCACAAACACATAAATGCGGTCTGCTTCTGCTCGCATCGCAGCCGCTTGCCGTCAGCGCAATGTCATCAACTTGTTCAGATCGCCATCATTCACATCACCGGCCGCTCGACCTATCCTGTGTGCCGGATTGGATTGAACGGGACGTACGTCGGGTCGAGCTGAGCGAGCTGAATGTCAACGACGGGCACCTTGCAAGGCATCAGAGTCAGGCAGCCAGATGATCATCCGACTCACCCAGAATCTGAACACCAAAATCAAGGCAGGCCCCATATCGGCCTCGCCGCTGGACGACAACCCGTATGCCGACTGGTCGGCTCGGCTGTTCACGGCAGATCGTGCCCAGTACATCCTGATCTGCAATACGCGGTCGTTCTATTCGACGGTGATGTTTGGCCGCGGCATCACCAGCGACCACCAGTTTATTGAACGGACACTGAGCAGCATCCGCGAGTTCATGCAGGACGATGGCCTTCAGTTCATCCACCGCCAGTTCGTCGCGCCCACCTGCGGCACCGTGCGGTTCTGCAAGGCGCTCAACCGCAGGGCCACCGGCTCCATGAACGAACTGGTCGCCACCGCCAGAATCCTGCTCGTCGAGAACGAATGCTCGCCGCACGAAGTGGGTTTCAAGCTCAATGACATGCTGTTGTCGGCATTGGGTAGCGGTGCAGCTCATGATTACGGCAAGCCGCGTGAGGCATTCACGCGGATGAGCTGATGCCGTCGACTACTCGCAGGCCGGGCAGGGCCACTGACTCGACGGCTGGGATGAATTGTCAAGGCAGATCGGATCCACGTGCCGATAGCGCCCCCATGAGACTCAGCCGGCAACTGCACTTCGCGAATGAACTCACCCCTCCGGCGTATGCGGTCCCGCTGGTACTCGCCCTGCTGCTCGCCGCCCAAGGCTGCGAGCCCGGCCATAGCAAGCAGGGAGGTCCATCAGCCGGGTCGGAATCCGCGGTGCTCCAGGAGGCTCGATCGCATTTCACCTATCGCAACGAGCTCATCCATCCGGGCGTGGTGCAGTCATTTCATAACTGGATATCCGACCATGACCGCTCAATTATCGTGGGCGTCGACGTGGCCGCTGCTTACGGCACGAACCAGTACGCTGATCCCGTCACCATCGCACATGCGCTTCACGACCGGTGGCCCACCCGCGCTTCGCCACCAGGTAGCCGTCGGGATGTCGCTCGATCCCACCGACCTCCATCATCATTTCCAGAGCATTGCCCAACTGCTCGCCCCGCCGACGGTCGCGGAGGCTGGCGGAGTCCTCAATCGCATCGAGTGCCCCTCGCTCCAACAGCACGGCATACGCGCCGGCCCGCTCGGCCCGGGGGCATGATGAGGAGCCTCAAACCCGTTGCTCAAGCACTCAAGTTGCACAAGGCTGTCGTGGTGGGCTTTGGGGGCAATATCATGCCAGCAGATCGACGGATGCTTCGACGGCGGCGGCAGGCGGATCAACGTCCTCTGCTGGCTCCGTCTCGTGCTGAAGCTTGAACATCTGCTGGTACTGCGCGAGGAACTTGTTGTAGGCCGTGCCTTGGCCGTTCGGCTCGGACAGCGGTGGAAGGGCTTCCATCGGGTTGGCGGGAGCCGCTTGCAGCTTCTCGATCAGGTCGCCGAGCGCGGCGTCCAACTCTGACAGCCAGGTCGCCATGGGGTCTGCGTCGGCGTGGGCAACGTCATCGGCAGGTGTCTCGGTCGGCCCGGCCTCGGTCTCGGTCTCGGTCAGCAGGGCTTCGCGCAGCGTTTCGATCACGGCTTGCCGGCTCACCTGCAGCGCATCGAGGCGTTCGCCCGATTCGGCGTCCGCGTCAGGGGGAAGGTTCGCAAGCTGCTGCTCGAAGTTCGACACGGCCTGCTGTGCCGGCTCAGTTGACGCAACCTCTTCTGGCAGCTCATCGAGCTTGTCGTGCAGCGTCGCCAGCATGTTCTCTGCCGTGGACGCGATGTCCGCCTGCTGCTCCGCTGCGGCAGACTTGGTGAAGTGGTCGGCAAAGTTCATCCGCAAACGCACATCGGCCACGCCTTTGAAATGCCCCTCGCGGAGCAGGCGCACCACGCCGGGCTCGCGATCGTCGCCACCGGCTTCGCTTGTCGCGACGCGCTCGGTGGATTCAGCCGGCGGTGACGCCTTGCCCTGCTGCGGCCCGCCGGCTCGACCCAACTGCGGCCCGGGGCGATCATACTGGGGAGCGAAGGGCGTTTGGCCAACGGACGTAACAGACATGGGCAGCGTTCCTGCGTGTAGTGGCAATACCGATCGGTATGGATTAAATCGGTCTTTCTCCGCAACCAATGCCAGTTAACAGGCCAGGCCCGATAATGATCTCCAATAACCTCCGCCTGTGACACCGCCGTCTGGCTTGCCGGGCATCCGTTCAGGACCGCGGGTATCAAGGCGGTCCGCGAAGCGATTCGTCACGATGCAACTGCTCCCACAACCCGCAATCCAGTATCGCAGGCAACGTGCGCAGCAGCACCGTGCTGCGCGTGCCGAAGGATCGGCCATGGCCCAGCGCGGTCATGAAGCGGCAGGCCCCCTCGCCCATGGCCTGAGCCGTCGCCAGCAGTGTCGGCAGGGCCATCGTCAGGTTGCTTGCTCCAAGCAGAATGATGCGCCGTCTTTGCATTTCGCTGGTCATACGCGGATTCTTTTGCAGCTTGACGCGAAACGCAAACCTTTCGCGGCCTGTCACAGGTTCGCTACGCGCCGCATCGGCTGTCGCCGCCGGTAGGTCATCGACCGCCACAGCCACTCCATCGGGCCGAAGCGGTAACGCCTCACCCACCACAGCGACAGCGCGATCTGGATGCTCCATACCACCAGCACGAGACCGAGCTGGCCGAGGCGCGTGATGTCGCCGAAGGCCCCCAGCCCGTGGCCGTAGAAGATGAAGGTGCACAGCAGCGACTGGAACAGGTAGTTGCTCAGCGCCGTCTGCCCCACCGCCGACAGCGCCTGGCGTACGCGCGACAGCCACTGGTGACGCACGAGCAGCACCGCCGCGGCG
Organism: Phycisphaerales bacterium AB-hyl4; assembly: GCA_041821185.1. NCBI lineage: Bacteria > Pseudomonadati > Planctomycetota > Phycisphaerae > Phycisphaerales > Phycisphaeraceae > Natronomicrosphaera > Natronomicrosphaera hydrolytica. Next base: position 332,245 of record JBGUBD010000004.1, read on the forward strand.
ATCCACCCGCCGGCCACAAGCAGGCTGCCCCAATAGTTGAACTGCATGCCGACGAACGGCCAGGTCGCATCCCAGCCGCGCTGCATGTTGTGCATGACGCCGAGACCGATGACGGGCAGGCCGACGAGCACGGCCAGCCCGAGGGCAAGGTGATACGTCCATGCCGACGCCTGCCCCGTCAGCCAGCCGGCCTTGTACAGCGCCATGCCGAGGCACATCAGCCCGCTGATCGCCCAGAAGCTGTGGAAGACGAGCACGAACGTCTGAAGGTACAAGGCCATCATCGCCCGGTGCGGCATCTGCGCCAGCCACCCGGCGTTGTAGACCTGGTACTCCCACCGGGCCTCCTCGATCGCGGCCGGGCCCCAGTCGTGTTCGAGCCCTGCGATCGCCTCGTCGGGCCAGTGCGACAGGGTCATGCCCAGCGCGCCCCAGCAGGTGGCCGGGATGGCGATCGCCACAAGCCCGATGCCGACCAGCGCCGCCGGCGGCAGCCGCCACACCAGGTAGGCCGCCGCCCCGCACAGTGCCAGCGTCAGCAGGATATCACCGTACCAGATCAGGTAAGCATGCAGCAGGCCGAACAGCGCCAGCCACGCCATCCGCCGGTAGTGAAGTCCGGCCGCGGAAAGCCCCTTGGCCTGTTGCCGCTCAGCCATCAGCACGATGCCCGCGCCGAACAGCAGCGAAAAGATGGTGACGAACTTCTGATCCGCCAGCAGATGGCTGGCCAGCCAGACGGCGAAGTTGGCACCCGTGAAATCGCCCCAGGCGGTGGGCACGATGTAGGCGAAGCTGGGCATCGCGAAGCTCTGGATGTTCAATACCAGGATGCCCAGAATCGCCATGCCGCGAAGCACGTCGAGCGTTTGGTTCCGCTCGCCGGCGAGCACAGGCTCCGGGCGTTGCTCACCCGGCGACATGATGGGATCCGTCATTGCTCCCCGGCTCATCGGCAAGCTCCACCCGCACAGCGCGGCTTGTTCCTGTTCAGTCCGCCGGCACGCACCGGCCGTCGGCCCACTGACGCAAACTGTTGACCTTCTCCGCCATCGTTACCGACAGCGGCGGCGAGGCTTTTGCCACGGCCACGATGCCCGCCGTGTCGAGTTCCTTCTTCGCACTGAACGCTTCGTGCAGCGCTGCCTGCACGGCTTGCTCGATCTCCGCGCCGCTGAATCCCTCTGTCGCGGCCGCGAGCGCATCGAGGGCGAACGCCTCCGGGTCGCGATTGCGCTTGCGCAGATGAATCGCGAAAATCTGCTTCCGCACGGCCGCCCCCGGCAAGTCCACGAAAAACACCTCGTCGAACCGCCCTTTGCGCAGCAGCTCCGGCGGCAGCGCTTCGATGTCGTTAGCGGTCGCAACCATGAATACGGGGGCTTCGTGATCCTGCATCCACGTCAGCAGTGAGCCGAACATCCGTTGGCTGAGCCCACCGTCGGCCGAGCGGGACGCGGCGCTGGCGAAGCCCTTTTCAATCTCGTCAATCCACAGCACGATCGGAGCCATCGCTTCGGCTTGTGCCAGCGCGTCGCGCAGTCGCCGCTCCGACTCGCCAATGAACCGGTCGTAGAGCGCGCCGGGGTCCATGCGCAGCAGCGGCCACTGCCAGGCAGTAGCGATCGCCTTGGCGCACATGCTCTTGCCTGCCCCCTGCACGCCGAGCATAAGCACACCACGGGCCGGGCTGATGCCGAACTGCTTCGCCTTCTCGTCATGCGCCCCCTGCCGCTGCTTGAGCCACCGCTTGAGCCGACGCAGGCCGCCAACTTCGTCGAGGCTCATCGGCGACTCGACATACTCCAGCAGCCCGCTGCCGCCGATGGTGCGCCGCTTGGCGGCGAGCACATGGTTGATGTCGTCGGCGGTGAACTGGCGATCTTCCGTCACCGCATCACGGATGACCTGCTCGGCCTGCCGGCGTGTCAGGCCGCGCAGGTTTTTGACCATCGTGCGCAGCTCGCCGCGCGTGATGTTGATTTTCACCGGCCGCTGGCGGTGCAGTTCACGCAATGTGGCGCGCACCACTTCCTCCAGTTCGGTCACGCCGGGCAATGCCAACTCGAACGGCGTGGCATGGGCCGACACCACCGCCGGCCATTCGCTCGCATGGTCGATCAGCACCAGCGTGTTGCCGTCAACGAGGAACTTTTCGATCGTCTCACGCAGCAGGCGCAGCGTCTTGGCATCTTTGAGGTGCTCGGAAACATCCAGCAGCACGCCCATGAATCGGCCGGTCTTCTGTTGCAGGTGGTACAGCGCGGCCGCGGGGTGTTCGGTGTCGCGCACGTGGTCCTGGTTGTCACCAAGCAGGCCGTGGTGCACGCCGCGGACATGGCTCCACACCCACGGGTCCAGCCCGCGGTCGATCCCGACCTGGCGGACGAGCGTCATCGCTTCGTCTTCCTCGAATGTCGAGATCACGATGCACGGATGATTCGCCTGGATGAGCTGGCCAAGACGAGCGTGGTCCGACTGGCTGACGTGGTCCGACACATGGCCCCCCTTCGTGAAAATTATGATCGACCGCGGGCACGGGTGGTGGGCGGCATGAGCACGCCGACCCGCAGACCCCTTCGTCAGTTTACCGACACATGGTCGAATCCACACCGTCATGGTGTGACGTGGCAGGTAAACTGATCACCGAGCTTCGGTTCACACCGTTCCTATGATGTACGAACATGTGCGGACGTTACACCCTTCACACTTCGCCGCAGCGGATTGCCGAGCTGTTTGATGCGCAGTTGGCCGTGGGCTTGGCGGACTTTGTGCCGCGGTACAACATCGCGCCCACAACGCCGGCCCCGGTGGTGCGGATGGCGGACGTGGGCCGGGTGATCGAATTGATGCGATGGGGCCTGATTCCGCACTGGTCGCGGGAGCCGAGCACGAAGTTCGCTACCTTCAACGCCCGCAGTGAAGACGCGGCGGAGAAGGCCAGCTATCGCGGACCGATGCGGTATCGCCGCTGTCTCGTGCCGGTGGACGGCTTCTACGAGTGGCGCAAGCGAGATCGCGGCCCGAAGCAGCCCTACCTGTTCCGCATGGCGGATGATCAGCCATTTGCCCTCGCCGGGCTGTGGGACGTCTGGCAGGATGAACTGCAGAGCTTCAGTGTGCTGACGACGAAGGCGAACACGCTGATGGCGACGATTCACGACCGGATGCCGGTGATCGTGGACCCGGCCGATCACGCCCGCTGGCTCGATCCGGGCCTGCAGGATCCCGACGCTGTCGCGGACGTGCTCAAGCCCTTTCCGTCGGAGCTGATGCTGGCCACGCCCGTGACGACCTACGTGAGCAACGCCCGCAACGAGGGGCCACGTTGCATTGAGCCGGTGGAACCGACCATCTTCGATTGATGCCCGCCCTGCCCGCCTGTTGCACTTCGGAATTGAATCCACCTTCGGGCGAGCCGGTGAAGCATGTGCCGTGGTGCGAGCCGCCCCTGACCGTGCTGGTGCATTTGGCAAAGCGTGGCCAGGTGGCGGACGAAGGGACTTCGGGGCAAGCGGGGCAGGTGATCTGGATCGGCAGGTGTGTCTGGCCCTACCCGCCGATGCTGGGGCAGGGCGCGGAAGGGTCCTGCTGAGTCGCTCGCTGTTCGTTGATGCACCGGGGGCGGCCGAGCGGCTGTGGGCGGCGGATCTGACAGCGCGAAGCCCGGCAGTAGCGGTGGTGGTCGTGGACGGACAGGCCTTGGACATGGCGGCGACGCGTCGGCTCCAACTGGCGGCGCAGGCGGGGGCGGCGCTGGTGCTGGTGGCCCGGCCGGCGAATGAGCAGGCGAAGCTGTCGGCGGCGGGGACGCGATGGACGGTGAGACCGGCCGTGTCACCTGCGACAGCGGTGGCGGGCGGCGCAGCGGATCATCGAACAACTCACCGTCCTGCATCATCGGCGTCAGCACGAGCTGGACGAGCGGCTTGCTTATGCCGGCCAGCGCCTCGATGACATGCGGTCGCTCAGCCGCAAGCTGGCCCGCGCCCGCCAGCACGGGCTGCACGGGGCGCGACGCCGGGTCCAGCAGCGACTGCCCGTCACCGTCAACGAACTGACGCACCTGCTCGGTGAGGTGTCGTCGGCGTTGAGCCGCAGCGCCACCCCACCACCCGTTCCGACGATGCGGCAACTGCTCGATGCGTTCGAGCAGCTCGATGACGAGTTCGGCGAATTGACCCTCGACGACAAGAGCAAGCACGTGTCGGTAACCACGGAGACGATCGTGCTCGAAGGGGTCGAGCTGGGCCGGTTTGAGATCCGGCTGTACCTCGATGAACTGTCGAGCCTCAGCGGCCCGCGTCCCTATGAGGTGCTGGCGCTCGAGCCCAACCCGCCGGCGGGCGATTGGAAGGGGGTAAAGCGCTGCACGCTGAGCGGCAACGCACCACTGACCTGCCCCCATGGTTTGTACTACCTCTATGTTAGTCGAACGGTTGCTCCGAGGGGATGCTGAGCCGGACGGAGCGCAGCGGAGTCCGGCTCAGCAATGAGCCATGCCTCCGGGGCTGGTGGGCGGTAGCCCAGTGACGAATGCGGCCGAACCGTGTTGTAATGCACCCGCCAACGCTCAATCAGCACCTTCGCCTCGTACAACGTGTCGAACACCTCACGCTCCAGCAACTCATCCGCGAGCTTGCCATTGAACGACTCGATATAGCCGTACTCCCACCCCCGGAAGTGGCCTGCCCGGCTCGATGAACAGCGTCTTCACGCCCACACGTTTGAGCCAGCGACGTACCGTCTTCGCCGTGAACTCGCTGTCGTTGTCTGAACGAATATGATCCGGCACGCTACGCGTCGCCATCAGCCACGCCAGTCCAACACATCGACCGCTTCACGCTTCTGGCGCGGGCTCAGAAGTTTCCCTCCGCTACCTCCTGCAACATCTGCTTGTCCAGGCTCAAGTCCGCCACCAACTTCTTGAGCCGCCCCCGGAAGCGTTCTCCTTCTCCAGTTCCTTCAGCCGCTTCGCCTGATCCAGCTTCATCCCGCCGTACTCTTTCCGCCAGCGGTAATACGTCTGCTCCGAGACTTCTTCACGACGAGCCGCCTGCTCAGCCGTCATGCCCGAGTTGATGTGAACTTCGATTGCACGAAGCTTGCCGATGATCTGTTCCGCCGTGTAACGCTTCCTGGCCATGTGAATCCTGCCTTTCCCAAATGCGCCCAGCATTGCGAAATCCTCGCATATTTCCTGGACTGGTTATTCGGGGGCAGGTCACAAGCACGTGAGCGCGTGATCGAATTACTACGGTTGGTCGGCATCCCCGATCCGGCATCACGAGCGAATGACTATCCGTTTCAGTTGTCCGGCGGGATGCGACAGCGTGCAATGATTGCGATGGCGTTGGCCGCGAATCCGGCGTTGCTGATTGCCGACAAACCGACAACGGCGCTTGATGTGACCGTCCAGGCCCAGGTACTCAAGCTGATCAAGCGACTTCAACGCGAGCGCGGTATTGCGCTGATGTTGATTACGCATGACCTTGGCGTGGTTGCCCATATGGTCGACTACGTCTATGTGATGTATCTCGGTCGAGTGGTAGAACAGGGTCCGGTCAAAGCGATCTTCGATCGGCCACACCATCCATACACAAAGGCACTGCTGAACTCGGTGCCGTCTCTTACGCAAACGCGGGAGACGCTGGCTTCCATTCGAGGCACCGTACCCGACTCCGGCAATCCTCCGTCGGGTTGTCCATTTCACAACCGATGTGAAGAAGTGATCGGTGACGTTTGCTGGCAGGAATCGCCACGCCATTATCAGGTGGGCATGGATCATCAAGCCAGTTGTTTTAAATACCGGCCATCCGACACATCGGACTGCGCTGAAAGAGAGACGCCCGGTCATGAATGAGATGCCAGATGACCTGATCCTTCAGGTGAGCAATCTGCGAAAGGCATTCCCTGTACGACGCGGGCTATTGCGGCGCGAGGTTGGGACGATTCGAGCGGTTGACGACGTCAGCTTCAGCATTCATCGTGGCACGACTTTTGGGTTGGTCGGCGAGAGTGGCTGCGGCAAAACCACCACCAGCCGTATGATTGTTCGCGCCATCGACCCAACCGCGGGCGGTATCTACTTCCGCCGTCCAAGTGGGCAGGTTGTCGATCTGGCTACGCTGTCCGGCCGTGCATTGAAAGCAGTGCGCGGTGAGATTCAGTTGGTATTTCAGGACCCCTACTCATCGTTGAACCCGCGTATGCCGGTATCCGAGCTTATCGCCGAACCGCTTCGGGCGCATGGATGGAAGCGTCGGGACCGCGACCGGCGTGTAGAAGAATTGATGCAACTTGTTGGCCTCGATCCTCGATTCGCCCAGCGATTTCCCCATGCGTTTTCAGGTGGGCAGCGCCAGCGCATTGGCATCGCCCGTGCGTTGGCGCTTCAACCGTCGCTGGTTGTCGCGGACGAACCAGTGTCGGCGCTGGATGTATCTGTTCAGGCGCAGATTCTGAACCTGTTGAAACGTCTACGCGAGGAAGTTGGCCTCACGCTCCTTTTCGTAGCCCACGACTTAAGTGTCATTCGACAGCTTTGCGATGAAGTAGCTGTGATGTACAAAGGGCGCATTGTCGAATGGGCTGAAAAGGAGGCTCTGTTCGAACACCCCCGTCACCCCTACACGCATGCCCTGCTAAAAGCTGTTCCGGCACCTGATCCACACGCTGCATGGCTGGATGAAATGGATGAGCACACCAGCACCGCCGCGAACGATGTAGCCGAGGCGACCGGCGCGGCCGACGCCGAGCATATCGGATGCCCGTTTGCTCCCCGTTGCCCCCACGCGACAACACGTTGCCGTGAACAGCAACCGCCGCTGACCCTTCAGCAGGCGAATGCCAGCCAGCCCCACTACGCCGCCTGTCACCATGCCGACACGATCATGCACAATACAGCGGTAACGCAGTAGACCATTCGGTACGTCCTCGAAACGTATTAACTTGCTTCCTGAATCGAGGCTTAAGGCCATGGCGACGAACGATAGCGTTGCAGCGCCTCGACCTGGTTGAGCGTGTTGCCGATCGCCGCGCATGACCGAGACATTCGATGGGTAATGGAACGCGAACCGTGCGCCTGCGCTCCGCGATAGCGCGAGGCAGGCCGAAGCGAAGGCCTGACAATCGCCGTGCCGCGCGGTGTGGCCACCGCGAGATCAATAAACGCGTCTTTACTGAAGCGAGTCAATCCCGTTCGCGAAGCGGCCAACGCGGTTGTACGTGGTTGACATAAGAACGAGGCCAGCGGAACTGAGCAAGGTCTGCTAACGCTTCCACGGAAAACTGCCAGAGGCGCTGGCCAATTGCCTCGTCAAACGCGGCCACGTGCGGTGTGACAACGACATTGCTCATATTCAGTAGCGGGTTGCCCGGATCAATCGGCTCCGGATCGGTCACATCCAAGCCTGCACCGGCGATCCTGCCTTCATCCAGCGCCTCGATCAGCGCCCGCTCGTCCACGATCTCGCCGCGGGCGGTGTTGATCAAAATGGCGGAGCTTTGCATCTTCCGTAGAGCCGACTCGTTAATCAGGTGATGCGTCTTATCGTTCAAGGGGCAATGAAGTGATATGTAATCGGACTGCTCCAGAAGTTGATCGAACGGCACCGATTCGACGCCGTGCGCCTGCATGTCGCTGGCCGGGATCGCCGGGTCGAACGCCAGCAGTTGGGGCCGAAAACCTGACAGGCGGTTGGCGACCAGTTTGGCGATGTGGCCGAAGCCCACCAAACCCACCATCTTGCCGACCAACGAACGCTGGGGTCGAGGAGCTTTGCTTGCATCGTCCTTCGACCGCAGCGCCACGGCGTTTTGCACGATCTGTCGGCCCACGGCCAGCATCAACCCCACCGCAAATTCCGCAACCGGCTCTGCGGTGGCTTCGGGCGTGTTGACCACCAGGATGTTGTGCCTTGTCGCCGCCTCCAGCGGTATGTTGTCCGTCCCGCTGCCCGAACGAAGTATCGCTCCGCATTGCTTCAAATCCGGCAATGCTTCTTCGATCACCTCACGCCAACTGGCCGGGGTGTGCTCGTGGTGTGTTCCATAGCTCCAGATCACGTCCGCATCATGAGCCAGACGCACGATCGCACCGCTATTCGGGCATTGATCGCCAACACACGTCACCCCCGCCTCTGTCAGGGCGGATATCACCCACGCGGGAACAGCGGATTGCGCATGAGTAATTAAAGCTACTTTCATGGTGTGCATCACCGTCCTGTGTCTATGCGTGGTGCGGGCTGTTGCTAGTGATTGCCGTTGCAAACCACGCCATTCAGTCAGCCGAAGCCGTCACTAATCTTTGCAAGGCCACAGGCCACGCCCGTATAGCAACGGCATCACACCCCGCTGGTCGCTGAACAAGCGCAGTCGAACCATACCCGGCAAACCGCTATTCAGTGTGCAGCGACGCTGCCGCCTTCTCGCAAGCGGTCCCCAGATCGCAGCCTGCTTTCAGGTGCCGGGCGATGGCGGCCTCTTTCGCCTTAACCTGCGCAGTCGCCCTGGCCACCGGTTCCACAACATCGGCAGGCACGGCAGTGACGCCGCTTTCATCCGCCACGATCCAATCTCCCGGGTTCACCACGACGCGGCCGCAGGCGATCGGCGTCTGCCACTGTCCGACCTTGTCATGCGTGCCGCTCCGCGGACAGACGTAGCGCGCAAACATGGGGAAGCCCAATGCGTCAATGTCGGCGATATCACGCACCGCGCCATCCACCACCACGCCGGCAATGCCACGCTGCTGCGCCCGCATCGACATCAGTTCGCCCATGATGATCACGTCCGGCCGACCCCCTGCATCAACGACCAGCACATCGCCCGCGCTGGCCTGCTCAATCGCCCGGCCCAGCGCCCATGTGGCGCCAGGGTAGGTGCGAACAGTGTAAGCAGGCCCAGCCACCTTCATCCCCGGAGCGACAGCGTGTATGCCGGCATCCATGCATTGAAACGGATAGCCTTCGCCCCGCAACGCGTCGCCGGTCGCGGCGCTACCCCATGCAATCCAGTCAGCGGCAGCGGATCGAGTCTGAGTTACATCAGTCATAATGATTCCTATATACATCACCAAAAGCGGCGTGTCATTCAGCACGTGAAATACGAAGTACATTCGTTCGGCTTGCTGCAAAACCGCGCTGCATCTCGCGACGCAGGTATGAACAAGGGCTCCGCCCCACGTGCCCTGGCGATTTAACGCTCGTTCGCCACGCCGCCATGTTCATACCCCGACCATCCCTGGCGCCGTCGCGGGGAATCGCGTCCCCACCGCACGTTCGTTGGCGGCTTCCGCGATGACCTGTGCGTTCAGCCCCGCTTCGCCAAGCGGCAGGTCCGGCGGACAAGTGCCGCTTTCCAGATAACTCGCAAGATCATCCACCAGTCGGCCGATCGCGATGTCGTGGATCGGGTACTCCGCCGCCACCTGCTCTTCGCCGTCGTTGTCGTAAAGCGTCGCCAGGTACGTGCCGGTGGCGTGCGCCTTCATCGACGGCGAGTCGATGGTCAGGCTGATCACGCCTTCGGTGCCCACCACTGTCAACAGATCCTGGCGCGGCCGCGGCTTGATGCCCGCGGCATAGCCCAGGCTCGCGTTGATGGTCACCAATGTGCCGATGTCCAGCCGACCGAGAATCGCAATGTGCGGCGCGAGCAGTCGCTCTTCTTCGCCCAGCCAGGCGCCCATCGCCTCCATGCTCGCCCATTGCCCGCTGCCGCAAAGATGATGAACGAGATCGATCTTGTGAATGCCGCAATCCAGCCCACCCGCGCGGTCCATCAGTCGGGCCCGCCGCTCGGCCACAGGGCCGGTCCGCTTGTGGCCGTCCCAGAAGTCCTGCACATGAATCGCTTCGACGCGGCCGATTCGACCATCGCCGATCCACTGGCGAATCCGCTGGTGGTGACGGTGGTAGCGCGTTTCAAAATTCACCACCAGCAGCCGACCCGCCCGCTCCGCCGCCTCGATCATCGTGCGACAGTCGTCCGCGGTGGGCGCCATCGGCTTTTCGCAAACCACATGCAGACCCGCCGACAGGGCCGCCAGCACCTGTTCGAGGTGCGCTTCCTGCAAGGTCGCGATATAGACCGCATCGAGGCGCTGCTCGACGAGCATTTGCTTGTAGTCCGTATAGACGGCACAGCCCATCGCCTTCGCGGACGCAAGGTTGTCCGCATGCAGGTCTGCCACGGCACACAGCTTCACACGCCCGGCATGCTTAAGCAGGCCCGGCATGACGGCTTTGCGTCCATGATGGCCGCAACCGATCAGGGCAAATCGCAACATACTGTCTTACTCCTCTGAGTCCGCTTGCCGGATTTCGAAGTTGTCGACTTCCATGTGGGCGTACGAGGTGTAGATGCCGACATACCCCGCTTCGTTCCGGTCCTCTGGATCGATGTAGTCGATCACCAGTTCGTCATCGATGTAGACCTTGTGGCGGTTACCGGTGAATTCCACCCGCAGCGACACGGTATCGGGATTGACGTCCGAAACGTCTGCGGTCATCAGAACATCCGGGCCGTACCGCAGGATCACGTCGTGGAGGCCATCTTGCCACTGGCTCTTCACGTTGACCCGGAAGGCTTTCAAGCCTCGGAAATTCATCGCATCGTCGAGCGTCGCGGCACGATAGCTGATGCCCTGACGACGTGTGAGCGATCGTTCGGGGCTCCCGATGTCCTTGATGTCGAGGCTGAAGATGCCATCATCCAGCGTGAAATCTTCGAGCGCGACGCCCGCATTGTTCTCGGTTTTGCCGGGCCCGTACTCGATCCGGAGCCGCTCCCCTGTCACCGTGATCTTGTCATCGCGATCTTCCCGTTCGACCCACGTGGCGTTGCCGTCGGACGTCGTCCCGACGGTGTTCGAGGTGCGGTTGAAGTCGTCCTGCACCAGAATCTCTGCCTGAGCCGCGCTTGCGCTCAAGCCTGCTGCCACCACGGCGGCGCACGCGACCGACTTCCACATGCTGCACGTCATTGCACCATTCATCTCAAGACCCTTTAAAACGTGGATACCAGGAATCAGGCAATCCAATACCGTCATCGACTGCCCGGCTGCATACGCTGTCATTCCCTGAATATCGAACCCACAAAAATGCCCGGGCTACCTCGCCTTCCCCCCAAGGTCGAAGGTGGCCCGGGCATCGCGCCGCCATGTTCTTCACGAACCCGACGGAAGACGTCTTAGCACGTACGCTTTATGCACGCCGCCGACGCCCGAGCATCGCCAGACCGCCGAGGCCGAGCAACGCCAGACTCGCGGGCTCGGGGATCAGCGCTGCGGCATGTAACTCATTAACGTCTTCCTGCGTGAATACACGATTGAAGAACGCAACCTCGTCTAATGAGCCGAGGAACGAGTTGTCGATTGTGCCGTCGACTACTCCTTGAGCACCGAGAGTAGGATTCGTACCCGTGCCCTGTCCGAAATGACTGGCTAGAGTAGTAGCCACTGGTAGGAAATCGATCCAGACTGCCACGTCTTCCCTGGCATTGCTTCCACGGGAAACAACCAGATGATGCCATTCGCCATCCAGTACCGTATCAATCGGTACCCACGCTCCATTACTGCCGCCCGTGGTAACGTGAAGTCTCTGCCCATTCGCGACATTAATCGTAAACCGATTCGAGGGGCTCGCTTGGGTGGTATAAATGCGCTGGTTATGCGTATCATCTGTCAGGCGAAACCACCCAGTGAAAGTAATCTGCGGTATATCAAGAGCGGCCGTATCGAGGGTGATCGCGCCGGCACCATTTAAGTTAATCGCCGAGTTGTTGTCACCGAACGAGTTCCATCCGTCGTCCGCCGTGGGACCCATCGTGGACAGCGGCGATCCATGGTATGTCCCATCATGGCTTCCAGACGCATCCGTCGCCGTAGAAGTCTGGCTGGGATCTTCGCCCAGACGGTAATAGGCAATCAAATCCTCGTTGCTCAGCACGGTGCTGACGTAGTCCGCCTGGGCAACATTGGCACCCATACCGGCCCCTGCCACCACGGCAGCGCAGCCAAGCGACTTCAACATAGTGTTCATCTTTACGCGATCCATTTTACGATCCTCCAAAAGAGTAAAAAACAGGTGACAAAACACGGTTAAACAAATGACAAATCTTCGTTTGGCCGGCTGACAGTCAGGAACTGCTTGTTGTAATCATTAAAGCGTTTCAAGAAGCGCAAGCACGGCACGCCGCCACTGTTCCATTTCCGCGGGGTCGTTGCTTCCGAGTAATGTTTCCGCTTGCGACTTCAACTCGTCGATCCGCCCAGCATCCGCGCCCGAGGCCTCGCCCTTCGCCTGCTCCATCAGATAAAGCAGGACGTAATCTTCAATGCCCGCCCGGAAGGCGAACAGGCGCTTTGAAGGCACAGGGCCGTGCTCGCCGCGATAGACCAGCGCTTCGTCGAAGCGTCCACTGCCGTCGGCACGGGGGGTGTCCCACTGTGCCCACGAGTCGCCGCCCCATGAGTTGTAGGCCCAGAGCACGATGCCTTCGCCGCCGAGCAGGTAGTCCTGAATCCCGCGATGGCGGTAGTAGGTCATCATCGACTGCATATCCATCTGCCGGGAGCAGAGGTAGGGCCAGTACTCGCCCTGTTCCTTGTAGAACGCAAGCTCTTCAGGTGCGGTCTCACGCATCGTGATTCGGCGACGCTCGGGAACCCACAGGTCGATGTGGGGTTGAAGCGCCTCAAGGTCTTCCATCGTGCTCCAGGGTGCGATGCTGACCCATGTGCGGGCCTGCGGAAAATGCTCCTTCAGCAGAGCCGTTTGGGGGACCAAGAGCGGCAGGTCGTGCGTACGCGGCTCGTCTTCGATCTGAATCCAGAAATCGTCATACGTGATGCCTTCGCTTTCCAGCGCGCTCATCCAGTTGCCGAACCATTCAATAAAGTAGGCTTGCCACTGCTCGTCCATCGGCTCGCCCTCGAAGCCGGCCTCTTTAATGTCACGTGTAAATTTTGTAAAGAGGTGGTAGCTGTAAGTGAACTTGACGTTCAACCCCTGGTCCCAAAAATTGGACAGGTTACTCAGATAATCACTCGGATCATCCGAAAACGTCGGGCCGGGTTGAATCGCTTCTAAGGGGTACGTGGCACGGAAATTATTGATGTGTGACTCATATGCCAGTTCAACGTATTGAACTCGATCGCCCCATACGTTGCCCGTGTACGGCCCCCATGTGAATACCTGCAACGGCAACGGGTCGGGGATCTCAACGTCATAAATGTGCAGATCAATCGGAATGTTGATCGGCTGCTGATCCCGGATGGTGATCGGCAGCAGCGACAGCTCGCCACGATACCGGCCGGCAGCCCCAGCGCCAGCAGCGTCGAGCCAGAGCATTGCGGTTTCACCGGGCGCGACGCTCAGCAAGCCACCGTTGCCGATGTCTTCCAGCGGGTCAAAGCCGAGGGTTTCATAGCTGCTTAGCCGAGGAATCCCGCGATAGAGCGTCGCCACGTCATAGAACGGTACCGACTGGCCACCGCTGGCCTTCAGTTCGCGCGACGGGTTGACCTTGAAGACCAGCGTCTCCGGCTCATGATTTCGCACGAGCAGCACGGCGGCGTCGGTGCCGCGGCGCGGCATGTGAAGCTCAAGCGTGCCCGGCTCGGCATCGTCCAAAGGACGCGTGGTCAGGCCAAGCCCGTCTTCCCATGCCGACGCTTGCCAGATCTCGAAACCCTCACCGGCCGCGCCGCGCACACCGCCCGCGGGCCGATCGACCAGACGTGCCGCCAGCTCACGCGGTGAAACACGGCTGATGTGGCCGACGCTTTCGGCCGAGGGAATGCCATGAATGGGCGCCATCCATGAACTGATTTCGCCCACCGCCTGCTCCTGGCGAGCGAGGTTGGCAAAAAACGTGTCAGGCACCGCACCGTCTTCAAACACCTCTGACAAAGGCACAGCAATCACGGCACGCCAGGCGTCGGAGTCGATCCGCACGTGCGTAATCAGGTCAGCATCCCAACGATTATTCCTGTCGCGAGCATCATAGATCGCGCCCCCAGCGGTCAGAATCACGTGATAGAGCGATCCACCTTCGTGAGGGACCACCACCAGTTCGACAGCATCATCGGTCCAGGCCTTATCGTCACGGATCGTGATGTCGGTGGTGAGGCCGGCCGGGTTCGGCTCCTCGCAATGAAAGGCGGCGACAAGATAATCGCCGATGATGCCCAGGCGGGCTTCCGTGGCCTTCTCAGGCGTTTCGCCGGTGTCGTGAACGCTCAGCGCAACGGTCTCGAAAGCTTCCCAGATCCGCGAATCCTCGAACATGTCCGCTTCGGCGATGTCTTCAAACGCAACGTCCTCGAAGGCTTCGACGAACATCAGCGGCCTGCTCGGTTCGCCTGCGGCAAGGCCTCGGACCCCGGCGGCCGAGCCAGCGCCCGCACCGGCGTCACCGCTTGCGCTGACGCCGAGGTACGCGATCAGGTTCTCCCAGAAGTCGGAACGGGCCACCCGCGTCAGGTCGCGCGCCTGGCTGAGGATCAGCTTCCCCTCGCCAGCGATGCCCTCCTGCAGGAGCATGACCGGATATTCGTTGTCCTCGCGAACGAGAATGGGCAACGCCTTATCTGCAGGAAAGTTCTGCCAGTAGAAGATATTGCTTCGCACGCCGGCCCATGTGCCTTGCGCGAGCGAATTCGGCTCGGAAAGAATGGGCAGGTCCATCAGGTCGGGGTTGGCATAGGCGGTAAAGGTACCGATGCCGCCGGATGTGCTGGCGCGGTGGCCGGCCCGGGGGAGAAAGACATCCTGTTGCTCAAAATAGCTCCGCATCCTGTCCGGGAACCGGTTCATCACGCCGCCGCTGACCGGGCCGAGGAAAAGCGTGCCGCCGCGTTGGAACAGGTCCTCGATCGCGACGCGGATTTCGTCGGTTTCGTAAAGGCTCGCGAAGACTTCGGACGACGTACGAGCACCGGTCAGGACAAGAAACGACGCATCGATGCTCTGGCCCACCGAGATGGCCGTCGATCGATCCATGTTCTCAAGCTGTTCCGTGGTGTAGGTATCCACGCGGAGGCCCATCCGCTCGAAGTCGACGCGCGTGTCGTCCGTGGGCGAGAGAATGGTCACCTGCCCGGCGAACGCGGCCTGCGAAAAGAGCAGAAGCGCGAGAAGGATCATGGTCGGCTTGAACACGATCGACTTAAGGAAGCCGGGCTTGCCGATGCGGAAGGCTTGCGAACGGGTCGAATGATTCTCGAAGGATACGCTTTCTTGAGTCATGGATGCTCTTTCCTAACAGAATGAAGGATGTTGAGTGGGCTCAATCACTCGGATGATTCGTCGCCGCCAAGGAATGCGATCAGGTTGTCCCAGAAATGGGATTGCTGCGACCGCGTCAGGTCGCGGGCCTGGCTGATGATCAGCTTGCCTTCACCGAGAATGCCCTGCTGCAGCAGCATGACGGGGTAGCCGTCCTCAGGTCCGAGGAGAATGGGCAAGGCTGTGTCGGGGAAGTCACGGAAGTAGAACGCGTTGCGCCCGACGCCGCGCCAAGTGCCCTCGGCGAGGGAGTTGGGCTGGGACAGCAGCGGCAGGTCCATCAGTTCGGGATTGGCGTGGGCGAAGAACGTACCGATGGTGCCCGAGGTGGATGGCCGGTTCCCGGCCCGGGGGATGAACACATCCTTATCTTCAAAGTAGCTCCGCATCGCGTCGGGCAGATTGTTGTAGCCGCCGCCGCTGAGCTGGCCGAGGTAGAACATGCCGCCGCGACGGAAGAGTCCGTCCAAGGCGTCGCGGGTTTCATCGTTTTCAAAGAGGTTGGCAAACGCTTCGGTCGGCATCATGGCGCCGGTGAGCACGAGCACTGAAGCCTCGATGCTCTGCTTGACCGACGTGGCGGTTTCCTGATCCATCTCCTCAAGCTGCTCGGAAGAAAACGTCGTGACGCTCATGCCGAGGTGTTCGAAGTCCACATTCGTGTTGTCCACCGGCGCGAGAATGGTGACCTGCCCCGCGAACGCGGCCTGCGTAAAGAGCAGAAGCGCAAGAAGGAGCATGGTCGGCTTGAGCAACATCGACTTGAGGAAGCCGGGCTTGCCGATGCGGAAGGCTTGCGGGAGACTCGAATGATTCTCGATGGATGTAATTTCCCTAATCATGAATCAGCTTTCTATAAAAAGAACAAATAACCTTGCTGCCTGAGAGAACGTTTTCGTTGCGGTGACAATAAAATCCGGCGACAGAGCGGAACGCATCAATCAAGGCGCACATCAGTTGACGCTTCGCCCGCGCCCCGAGCGACTCCATACATTCCGATCGGTCGCGGAGGTACCCAGCACCTCATAGATGGCGTTATGAAAATCAGGATCTGGCGACCTCACGGAGCTACCGTGCCCGTCCACCCAGACGATATTGGCCGCACCGCGATGGCGTGCATGGGGTCGACCGGGATCGGTCGTATTCGCCGAGGCCGCGACGAGGCTGAAGCCTCTGCGTGGGCCGTCGTCCGGCTCTATCGCCTGGGGGCCAGAAGCGGCAATGGCGTCGACAGTGAGCAGCTTGTTGCTGGGATCAACAATCTCGGTCTGCGTGGAGCTGATATACCATTTCCGGTTATCGCTACTAGCGAACAGATGATGCGAACCACCGATCTCACGGTAGTTATAGCCAAAGGAAATATGTTGCGCCCTCCAGCCGGGAATGCCTCGATTGTTGGACGAGTCCACATCCCTGTTGGGAGCGGCGTCACAGGCAAAAACTTCCCATCCGGGCACGCTCCGATTGGCAATTTCGTTATTGCTCGCCAAGATTCCGACGGGCATGTATCCCTTGTATCCCAGCAGGGCTGCCCAGGCATATCCTCCGTTGTAACCACTCGGTGGGCTATCGGTGAACTTAATTGTCGTGCCTTCATAGGGGTAGGCTGTATGCACCCTCGCTGGTGGCAGGTGGTCGTCGTAGTCGTTGGCGTAGATGAACATCGCCAGGCCAACCTGCCTTTGAGCGCTGAGGCATACCATGGATCGCGCCGTGTCGCGGGCCGCGCTCAAGGCGGGCAGCAGGATGGCGACCAGCAAAGCGATGATCGATATGACAACGAGAAGCTCAATGAGCGTAAAAGCGTTTGGACCGTGACGCCGGGGAAACCGGGGTATACATATCATGTGGTTTTCCTTACTAAAGCGTGGTTTGACGTGCCGCTTGTGATGCGAAGTTCACTGGCGCAGGCGCGGTGGAATCGCGGACGACCAGTTCGAGGTTGACCTTCTCTTTTCGTGGTTGGCTGTTGTTTTCAATGCGGTCCAGAACGGTTTCCACGGCTTTGCGCCCGAGATCCAGATGGGTTTGAGAGACCGTCGTAAGGCTGGGCTTATAGAAGGCGGACACTTCCAGATTGTCGAAGCCGACGACCGAAACATCTTCCGGCACGCGCAGGCCATGGTCGTCGAGGGCTTTCAGCACACCGATCGCGACCTGGTCGCCGACCGCCTGAATGGCCGTGGGGAAGGGGTCTGCCTGCTGGAGACGATCGCGGACGACCTGGTACGCCTCGCCCATTGACTGGGCGGCTGGGCCGATGAACTCCGTCTGGACGCTGTCGCCCACCTGCCCGATCGCACGCTGAATGCCTTCACGCTGAGGAGCATTGCTCGCGTTCGGATCTGAGCGGATGCCGACGAAACCAATGTGCCGATGCTGAAGCGCCAACAGGTGCTCGAGGGCCTCGCATATACCGGAAGCCACGTCGACGAACAGTTCTGAAGTATCCGGAGCGGCGGGCCGTTGCCTGTGCGTAATTTTCAGAACCGGAATCTTCCGGTCGAAAAACGGCTTGAACACCCCATGGTCGGTTTGATCCCGCATCTTGCGAACAGCGCCGTCGATAATCAGGGCGTCGACCCCCAAGCCGAGGAAATGCCGACTGAGGTTGGCTTCCTGATCGGCTCGCCACTCGGAACTGGCGAAGGAGATTTCGTAGCCATGCTGGTAAGCAATCCGCTGGGCGGAGGCGACGCGTTCGATGTAGATCGGATTACTGAGCGTGGGCAGCAGCATGCCAATAATTCGGCTTTTCTGCCTTCGCAGCGCTGCGGCCTGGCGGTTTGGGACGTAACCAGCTTCGAGGGCGGCCTCGACCACGCGTTTGCGGGTGCGCACATTGACTCGCGGGTTGTCATTCAGCGCCTCAGACACCGTACCCACCGAGAGCGAGAGCGACTTGGCGAGGCCGGCGATACTGAGGTTTTTCGTGGAACTGCTCATATCACGCGAAGTTATGGGTGCGGCATTCATTGTTGCCCTTGAGGGCGTGATCTGGTAAAATTTCGAATCGATTCGAATCTAGTCGTATTCTGGCCCCTGCGCGGTGATTTGTCAAGACCTTTGTTGAACAGTTTCAGGGCATTGCTTACGGCTTAAAATGGAAAGCAGACGGAAACACGCCGTTCCGACTGCACTACACGCTAAACAGTCGTCTCGCTCGACCGTGGGTCAATAAATGGAGATTCAATGATGAAAATGCATGAAACCGTGAAATATCTTGCGATGTTGATGTTGCTCACCGGCATGGTCTTGCTCGGCAGCCCTTCCGTCCTGGCGGACGCGCCTCGCGGGAGCAATGGAGCCGACGAAGGAGTTCAACGGCCGACAGCGCTGTATCTGACCTGGCAGCAGGATCCGACCACCACGATGACCATCCAGTGGCACACCGAGGGTCCGGACGAGGAAGTGATTCTTGAATATGGCCCGGTCGATGGCGACACCCTCGATCAGGTTGAAGGCGACAGTCATCCCATGGTCTACTCCGATCGGCACATCCACACGGTCGAGTTGACCGGGCTGGAGCCGGACTCGGAGTACCGGTTCCGCCTCTATCGGGAAGAGCGTGGCCAGAGCAGCCGGTTCTATTCGTTCCGCACCATGCCCGCCACCGCCGACGAACGCCCCATCATTTTTGCCGCCGGCGGCGACACGCGCCAGCGACAGTCGTGGATGGAACAGACCAACCGTGAGGCCATGAAATTCGACCTCGACTTCATCGTATGGGGCGGCGATTACGCCTACGCGGACGGCCGCGAAGACCGGGTCCACCTTTGGTACGAGTGGTTCGACGCTTACAAGAACACGCTGGTCACCGACGAAGGCCGAGTCGTGCCGGTTCTGCTCGCCATCGGCAACCACGAAGTGGTCGGCGGCTACTACTGGAACCGCGACGATGTCGACCGAGACAACTACACACCTACCGATGAGTATCGCGAAAAACTCGCCCCCTACTTCTTCAACCTCTTCGCCTACCCCGGCCAGCCCGGCTACGGCACGATGGACTTCGGCGACTATATGAGCATCATCCTGCTCGACAGCGATCACGTGAACCTCGTCGCGGGCAAGCAGACGGAGTGGCTGAAAGAGCAACTCGAACAACGCACTCATGTGCCCCACGTCTTCCCCGTCTACCACTTCGCCGCCTACCCTTCCGCTCGCCCCACCCACTTCGGGGTTGCTCGGCTCATCCGCGAGCACTGGCATCCCGTATTCGATCAGCACGACAACATCCGCGTCGCTTTCGAACACCACGACCACACCTACAAACGCACCGTACCCATTCGCCACGGCAAAGAAGACGAAGACGGCATCGTCTACATCGGCGACGGCGCGTGGGGCGTCAGGCTTCGCGAAATCCACGATGTGGATGAAACCTGGTACCTCGAACGGGCCGAGGCGATCCGGCACTTTATCCTCGTCACCATCGAGGGGGAATCGCAGGAATACCAGATGTACGACGCAGACGGCAACCTCATCGACCAGTACGTGCCGCGTCCCCTCGCTCGCTAGCGTCCTGAGGCTGAAGCGTTTCTCGAAAACTGCGCGGCCCGCCGGGCACGATGAACGATCCGTTTTCGTGCCCGGCAGGCCGTATGTCAAGTAATCATTCAGCGCCGACGGCGACGATACGAATCCGAGACGATCACCATCAGAATCGCTGTATTCCCAAACATCAGAGAAGCTTCTTCCAATCAAGAAGCAGAGAAAGTGAAAGGGACCACATCCTCGCCAAATAGCGTATGGATACGCCTTACACCGAGTGCGTCGTATGCGGCGCACCGCATGTCATCTTCTCGATGATCTGCGACAACGTGTGAGTGAGTTGCCAGCCGGGGAAGTGCGCTTTGAATTTGCGTAAGTCGGTGTAGTAGCAGATGTGGTCGCCAATGCGGTGCTCATCGCTGTAGGTGAGTTTCGGTCGCCTGCCGGTCGCTTCGGCGACGAGGTCGATACATTCAAGAAGGCTGGCGGCATTTTCCTTGCCACCGCCGAGGTTGTAGACCTCGCCGGGCCGCGGGGCCTGCGCGAAGTGCCAGAACGCGTTGATCACATCGTAGCTGTGGATCTGGTCGCGAACCTGCTTCCCTTTGTAGCCGAACACGGTGTATTCGCCCTCAGCGACGGCGGTCGCGACGAGGTAGCTGAGGAAGCCGTGTAGTTCGACACCGCTATGGTGCGGGCCGGTGAGGCAGCCGCCACGGAACACGCCGGTGTTCATGCCGAAGTAACGGCCGTACTCCTGGGTGAGGACGTCGGCGGCGACTTTGGAGGCGCCGAAAATGGAATGCAGGCATTGATCGATCGGGAACGCTTCGTCGATACCGTGCGTGTAGGCGGGGTCATCGAAATCCCACCGTGTTTCCTGTTCCTTGATCGCGATGCGGTTCGGGCCATCGCCATAGACTTTGTTCGTGCTCATGAAGATGAATACCGCCTCGGGCATGTGGCGACGGCATGCCTCAAGGAGGTTCAGTGTTCCGACGGCGTTGACGTCGAAGTCATCGAACGGACGTTTCGCGGCCAGGTCGTGGCTGGGTTGGGCGGCCGCGTGAATGACGATGTCAAAGCGGTGGCTCTTGAAGACCTGATCGACGGCTGTGCGGTCGCGAATGTCCAGTGTCAGGTGGCGAAATCGGCGGCATTGCGCTTCCAGTCGCTGGCGGTTCCACTGTGTATCGCCTTTCGGGCCGAAGAAATCGGCGCGCATGTTGTTGTCGACGCCGGTCACGGAAAAGCCCATCGCGTCGAAAAATGAAACGGCTTCCGAACCGATCAGACCGCTGCTGCCTGTGACTAAAACTTGCATATTAAAGCTGCACTTTCCCAAATTCCCCAAGCCATACAGGCCGGTTGATGTCTTTCAGTAGCGACCTCGCATGCTGCGCAGGTCAAAGCTGCCCGGTGCCCATTGGCGACATTCCGCTGGGCGGCTGACGGAAATTCGTATCTATCCGACCTCTGTGGCAATTGGAGTCTGGTATCGCTGTACCGCGCCGGATGCTCCGCCGTTCGCTTCCACGGTTGGACGCGTATCGGGAAGAGTAATACGTATTGGGCGGTATGCAAAAAAATATACGCCGAACGGCATATTCTTGGGTGATGGGCCTAGATCACGTTGCGTTAGCGCGAGATCATTGCAACTCGCGCGCGATTCTACGGACGCCTGTGAGCAAATCACCGGCGGTGGTGTATCGGGCGGCGGCAGGGTCGGCGGGTTTGAGCACAGCGGCGGCGAACGCTTCGAGTTTGCGGGCGGCGGGACTGTTGGGCTCGTAAGTGATCTGCGCCCGCAACTCGGGCATTGCGTGCGGCCGACGCATTTGCAGCGTTAGAAAGAACAGGTCCACACCGGGATCGACCTTGCCATAGGCGTCACGGATGACCTCGCTGGTGACCTGCCCACGTTCGAGCATCTGGCCGAGCATCCGTTGGATCTGGCTGGTGTGCATGATCATGTCGAACAGGCCCTGAAGCATCTGACTGCGGCCGAGCGGTTCGCCCATTCGCACGGCGGAGCCGAAGTCGACGAAGCCGACCCCGTCGTCGGTGATGACGATGTTGTCGGGACGCAGGTCCAAATGCATCACTCGCGTTTTTTCGTGGAGCACGGCGAGGAGTTCCGAGGCCTGTAATGCGAAGTCCAGTTGGCTGATCCCACGTCCGTTGAGGCGCAGCCAGTTCATGCTCATCCTTCGAACAAAGCCCTTCTCGTCTTTGCTCATCTCCAGCAGTCGGGGCACGCGGGAGCGGAACTCCGGCGGCAGGTCGCGTTGAAGGATCTTGAGCATCGCCGTTTCGCGCGTAAGGAACGTCGGGAAGACGTGGTCCACGAGTTTGTGCGTCCGTCGGGCGAGATCGTCGCGTGAAACCCGGGGGTATTTCTGTGTCAGCCGCCAGAAAACCTCGTCGTGGGTGGGCACTTTCTTTTCGATGAAATAGCCGCCGGCGCTGTCCGGCACGAGTTGCACGTGATAGGTAAACCGGTCGCTGACTTCGCCCGGCTGAATGAGGTGGATTTTCCGCGCGGCAAAGAACCAGCCACGATCGGTCAGGCCCGGCAGGTGCAGACCAAATGGCCCGGTCGCCCATGGTGTTGGTGGCTGCTCAAGGTGGAAGCCGGTCGTCGGACCGAATCGTCGGGCCAGGTGCTGCGCCTGCTGGACGTTGGCGGCGACGCACAGCAACAGACCGCCGAAGCGCACGCGTGCGAAAACTTCGTTCGGCCGCACCATATCCCTGGCCGTTGCATAGAGCAGGTCCGCCAGTTCCCGGCGGTGCTCGCCGACTCGCCCCCGACGAAAGGGCAGTTCCGATCGATAACGGCGATGCAGCAACGACTGCAACACCCGTTCCTGAGAGCGGTCGGGTGACGGGATGGCCTTGCCAGTCGAGGTTGAGGTCAGACTGTGATACGCAGTCATGCACTTGGCCTATACGCCGCCAACCACGCACGGGTGGCGGTGGATGGATTTCGTCGGTCCATGATATTTCGGCTATTGTAACCTTTGTGATGAATATGAAAGTTGTTCATTTTCCAGCCAACGCGCTTTACCATATGCCGCGTCAGGTCGATACCAACGGGGGGAGCCGATTTGCCATTGCTCCGGCAAGTGGCCGATCGTTGCGAGACCTTGGGAGGCTTGGGGATATTCGGCAAACCGGACAGAGCAATAAGCAACACCGCGCCGTGTGCATAATCGGTCGCCCCGGCTTGGGGTGGAGCGCCGGAGGCTTTGCCAGGGGAAGCGTTTGCAGCGATGCCATCAGCTAACGACATGGTTTTGAAAAGTTCGTTGCCCGCCGCGCCCCGGCATGAGCCGTCGGTTCGGGCGTCGGCAAGCGAACTGGATCGATCGATCATCGAGGTGCTCTGGCAGCGACGCGGCGTGGTGCTGACGTGCCTGGTGGTGGCCCTGCTGGTCGGCGGGGTCTATGGCTTGACGGCGCCCCGGCAATATCGAAGCACCGCGCAACTGTTCCTACAGCAGACGGCCGGGGCCGACGCGCCGCTGGGCGGGTCGGCCCTGCAATCGGCCACGCCGGCGGCTCATCGGCTGATGATGACCTCCAGCGCGGTCCTGCGCGCGGCGGTTGAAACGTTGCCTGCGGAGGTGCACGCCTATGCAGGCGATGATCCGGCCCGCTACCTCCGCCACAACCTTGAGGTCGCGGCGGCGGGCGGCGAAGGCATCCTTACTGTTTCACTTCAGGGGACAGACCCGGAGGCGATCGCCCAACTGGTGAATCATGTGGTTCGGGCCTACAAGGATCGCGTGCGCGTCACGGCCACCGGGCAACTCGTCACACGCGAGGCCGGGCCGACTGCCGAGGACGCGGACGGCGGCACGGAAGGTGAAGCGGAGCGCCCCTCGGGGATGAGCCGACGTGCAATCGCCCAGCAGTTTGAGCAACTTTCCGTCGATCGTACTGTGGCCCGATTGCGGGCACGACGTCTTGAAGCGTTGCTAGAACAGGCGCGTACGACCGATGGCTTGCCAGCGAACCTCGCCGCGTTGCTTGACGCGGCCGAGCCTGACGCGCCGCCACGGCAATGGCTTGACACGCGTGATCTTGAGTCACGGGTGGAAAACATTGATGCGGCGTTGGCGATGTATACCGGCCGGCTTGGTCGACAGCATCAGACCGTCCGCGCGCTGTTGAGCCAGCGTGGTGAGGTCGAGCAGCGGATCAAAGCCCGCGAGCGGGCCGCCGGGCGGCAGATGCTTGCCCACCTGATGCAACTTCATGACGAGGCGCAGGCGCGTGAGGCCGACCTGGCTGACACCGTGTCGCGATGGCGGCAATACGCCGCAGCGGCGCAGACGGAGGCCTTGCCGGTGGCAGAGATTGACCCCGCGCTGGCAGACCACACACCTGTGGCGCCGCGCCTGAGCCGGGTGCTGGCTGGTTCAGGCGTGGGCGGGCTGATGGTGGGAATGCTGCTGGCGCTGGCGATGGACCTTAGTGCCCGGCGGCGCGAAGCGGTGGTGGACACGCATCAACAACTCGACAACGCGGAGGATATCGACCTGTCCGAGGTGGCGGCACCGTTGTACGGCAGCGTACCGGCAATGCACAACACCGAGGCCGACAGCCCCGATGCCGAAGCGACCGCCATGTCGATGCATCAAATCCGGGCGCTGCTGCAACTGCACGCGTCGGCGGAGGACAAACGTGCCTTCGCGGTGACGAGCCCAAGCCGAGGTGCGGGCAAGACAAGCATCGCCGTGGGTTTGGCATCGTCGCTGGGCTTGTCCGGCACGCGGACGTTGCTGGTGGATTGCGACCTGGCCGGGCGCATGCGGCGTGAAAGAAGTCAGTCGGCCGCAACGGGCGAGGCGGCACAGAATGTGGGTGACGTGATGCACGAGATGGGCTACATCGCACCCGCTCACGCGAACGGAGAGCACGATGCCACCTTGCCCACTCAGCGTCGCCCCGTAAGTCAGTTGGGGCTGCCGGGCATGCTCGATGGCAAGCCGCTTGCGGATTGCGTCATATCAACGAGCATCGCAGAGCTTTTTGTGTTGCCCGCGGTTTTTGTCGAGCAACGTCATGTGGCGCAGTTGTCCACTCGATTCATTCTGGATCTGATTGAAAGCGCCAAGGCGGACTATGACATGATTCTGTTCGACACCGGGCCGGTGCCCGGGGGTGCGGAGCCGCTGCTGGTGGCCGGCGCGGTGGATGGCGTGGTGCTGGTCGCGGCGCGCGGCGAGTCTCGGGCGCGTTTCAACCGAACGCTGGCATACCTGCGGGCGATCGGGGCGCGAGTTGTCGGTACCGTCTTCAACCGGGCCGAGTCGGACGAGGACATGCCGCCGGAATCTACCAACTCCGACGCCCGGCAACGCTACAACAGGGCGGATAATTTCGGCTCAGGGTTGCTTGCCATGGCGGTGTGCGGCAAGGCCGGAGCGGCTGAATCGTCCGAGGACCAGCAGCGCCCGGAAACGGTTCGCCGAGCCGAGCGTCAGGCAAGCCCGTCGGCCAGTGGCTTGGACGCGAACTTTTTCGTGCATGGCGCCGCTTCGCCGGAGGATGCGCTTCAGGGGCTGGAACCGCTCACGGATAATGACTTTGCGGCCGATGACGAACCGATCAAACCGTCGTTCTGGGAACGCGCCTATCGCAAACTCATGCGTCCGAGACCTTGAGCAACCCCCATTTTGCCCCACCCGCCTATCTTCACATCAGTATGCTAGTAAATGATTTAGAGATCGCTCTATTTCACATTTATGATTGACGAATGACTCTGTGTGGTTATATTCGATTCCACACGAGGGTTGGAGTGCCTCGGGACGGGGGTGAAAAATATTGAAGTTCAACACCAGTTGCCCGGCAGGTGCCGATTGCGCTTCTGTTGATATTTCCAATTTGTCTGCTTGGAAATAAGCGACATGTTTGCAATGCCGCTTAGCTGTGCAATCCGTGCTGGCGTTGTGCTTTGTTGTTCGTGAGGAGGGGGAATCGACATGTGGAAGCTAGGGAGGTTGGTTCGGGCCACACGCAGGGCCCGACCACAGGCGCATTCGCAGACGGACGTGCGCGATGAAAAGCGGATGCGAGCGATTCTGGACCGTGAGCGGGCGCGAAGCGACCGCAACGCGCGCGGCTTTGCGGTGGTCTTGTTTGATCTTGCGTCCAAAGCGGATCGGCAGCAGTGGCGTTGCCTGACACAGGTCGTCACATGCAACGTTCGTTTGACTGACGAGGTCGGCTGGCTGGATGGTCGCCTTGCCGCGCTGCTTCCCGAGACGGACGGCACGGGCGGCGACCGGCTGGTCGAGCGTGTGCGCGATCGGCTCGGCCGGAAGGTGGCAGAGTTTCTGCGGTATGAGATCGTGGTCTACGGCTTTGATGGTAACGATCACGAGGATGGTGATCGATATAACCAGCGCGAACCTGCGGTCCCCATTCCCGCCTGGGCCGACGAGGTGGTGGACGACGCTTTTGCTTCGGCGCGTGCGGTGTTGTTCGTCCAGTCGCTGGCCTGGTGGAAACGGCTGGTGGATGTGCTGGTTGCGTCGACGGTACTGGTTACATTATTCCCGGTCATGCTGATTGTAGCGATACTGATCAAGGCGACCTCGCCGGGTCCAGTGGTATTTGTACAGTGGCGAGCGGGCCTCGGTGGTCGACCGTTCCGCATGTACAAATTTCGCAGCATGGTCGCTGACGCTGAAGTGCGCAAGCAGGCGTTGATGTCGTTGAACGAGCAGGACGGTCCGGCGTTCAAGATCGAGGCCGACCCCCGGCTGACGTCCGTCGGGCGGTTCCTGCGCTCGACGAGTCTGGATGAACTGCCGCAGTTGTGGAACGTCCTTCGCGGAGAGATGACGCTCGTGGGGCCGCGGCCGCTGCCGTGCGAGGAAGCGCGTCGATGCGAGCCCTGGCACCAGGCGCGCTGCGATGTGACACCGGGCCTGACGTGCAGTTGGCAGGTCTGGGGGCGCTCTTCCGTCACGTTCGAGCAGTGGATGCGCATGGACCTGGCATACATTCGTCAACGCACGCCGCTGCACGATTTCAAACTGCTATTCCATACCGCCGCGGCAGTGCTCGCACGCAGGGGCGCCAAGTAGCACATACGTTCGGCCACACGATTCATACCGCCTTGGAGAGACCCGGCGATGACTGATGTTGGATACGAAACCGCGGTTGGCGCTTCGCCTGCCGTCGCGTCCCCAGAGCATGTTGCGGATGCCCGATGGCCCGAGCGCTACGACCTGTTCGGCGTACATGTCAGCGCCACCTGTTACGACGATGTGGTCGACTGCGTCATCGACGCCGCACGCTCCGGCCGCCCGGCTACCGTTGACTTCATGGCGGTGCACGGCCTGGTCAGCGCCATCCGCGACCCCGCTCAACGCGATCGGCTTAACTGCTTCGACATCATCGCTCCCGACGGCCAACCGGTACGGTGGGCCCTGAACCGCTTCCATCGCGCGGGCCTGACCGACCGCGTCTACGGTCCGGAAGCGATGCGCCGCCTCGTGCACGCCGCGGCGGAGCAAGGCATTGGCATCTATCTTTACGGCTCAAGCCAGGCGGTAATCGAACGCCTGCGGGCCAATCTTCAGCATGACTGCCCCACCCTCACCATCGCGGGGGCCGAGCCTTCGTTGTTCCGTCCGTTGACCGACGAGGAAAGCGAGGCGCTGGTGCAACGGATCAATACCAGCGGCGCTGGGCTTGTCTTTGTCGGGCTCGGCTGTCCGCGGCAGGAAGTGTTTGCTTTCGAACATCGTGAACGAATCAAGGCGGTCCAGTTGTGCGTCGGTGCGGCGTTTGATTTTCATGCCGGCACGAAGCCGATGGCGCCGGCGTGGATGCAGCGACGTGGACTGGAATGGTTGTACCGCATGCTCACGGAACCCGGGCGCCTCTGGCAACGGTATTTGATAACCAACGCGATTTTTTCGTTCCTTTACCTTCGCCGCCTTCTGCTTAACTGATCGGACTTGCCAGCCGGTATCACGCCGACAACCGCCCTGGCAGCCGATCAATTACGTTGACGGGCGAGGGCGGCCTCATAAATCGCGAGCAGTTGGGGGTAATTCACTTCAGGCGTGTAGTGTTGCTCGAAAGCGTCGCGGGCGGCGCGGCGCATCGTTCTTAACGTATGGTCGCCGTCATTGGCCAGGAGCAATGGCATCAGTTTTGCGGCGAGCTCGCTGGCATCGCCCGGAGTGAAATGGACGCCGTTGTAGCCGTCTTCGATGACTTCGCTCATGGCTCCGAGATTCGAGGCGACCACGGGCGTGCCTTTGGCGAAGGATTCGAGGATGGTCTTGGGCAGACCTTCGTACCACAGTGATGGGAAGACGAGGCAGGTGGCTTGGCCGACGAGTTCGCATACGCGTTCGAGCGGTTGGCGACCGAGCCATTGGATGGCTGGATTGCGCGTTGCTGCGGCTTGAACGCGTTCGGCAAGCGGGCCGTCGCCGACGATTTTCAGTGGATAGTTGCCGGGCAGTTGCTCCCACGCGGAGAGTAGCGTCTCAAGCCCTTTCTCCGGCGAAAGCCGACCCACAAAGATGGCGTAGCCGCCGAGCCCATCGCCGGGGCCCGGATCGGGATGAACGAAGTTGGGCTTGACGGCGATCCGGTCAGCGGGCAACCCGCCTTCCATGAACTTGTGACGACTGAACTGCGTCACCGCGATGTAGCGATCTACCTTTCGCTGCCAACTGCCGGCCAGTCGATGCGAGGTCAGCAGCGTGGCCACGACGCCCGTTGCCGCGCGGCTGTCGCGATAGCAGCGGTGACGCACCGCCGGCCAGGGCACGCGTTTACCCAGACAATCGGTGCAGACACGGCCGTCGCGCATGAAAAACGCACCGGGACAGAACAGGCGATAGTTCTGTACTTCCTGCACCACTGCCGCGCCTGCGGCGTGGGCCGCGTAATAGGCGGCGGGCGAGATCAGCGGGAACGTGTTCATGCAATGGACAAGTTCGATTCTCTCACGCTGGATCAATGCGCGCAGTTCGCGGTACGTCTGGCGGTTCCAGAGCGTACGACCCGCGAGCGCAAGACGGTTCATGCCGTCGACGGCGTCGTTGTGCACGGTGTATTGCCGAACGTCGTGGCCGTGGCGTTCCAGCAGCCAGGCTTGGTCGGCGAAAGCCTGGTCTTCGCCGCCGGGCTGCTGATAGTAGTTATGGACGAACAGAATTTTCATGCGATTCCAACACGTCGAGCGTTTCGGGGCAGCGATGGTAGATCCAGACAGCGGCGAGGCCGATGCCGTACACGGTCCAGAACCAGACGCCACCCATGGGGCCTTCGAGGAATACGTCAAACGAAGCGTTCACGAGGAACGCGATGTAATACACAAAAAGGAACGCGAACAGGCCGAACCAACGGTCCAGGCGCGGCGGCAGTGGCAGGCCCTCGGCGCGGGTTTGAATGCGGGCGGCCATGCGTGCCCTCGCCGATCGGTACAGCGCATCGAGAATGCCCAACGCCCACAGGCCATGTACCGCGAGCCAGATCGCCAGCCCCGGCACGCCCATACGAGCAAGCACGGTCAGGTGCCCGTTGTGCGGGCTGCGGATGGCGCTGTCCGGATCGGCCTGGAAGCCGTCGACGTCGGCGAGGTTCACGCCGAAGCCTTTACCGGTCCAAAAGTAGTCGCCATAGAAAGTGTAATCGACGATCGTTGCCCACCAGTCCAACCGCCACCGCTTGGTGCCGTGGAGGTCGCCTTCGCTTTCGTCGACCATGCTTTCGATGTTCGATGTGAGTTGCTCAATGGAGATTTTGCGGTGCGAGTTCGGAATATCGATGACAAGGCCGGTGGTCCAGAGCAACGTCACGACCGTGATCGCCATCAGGACGACGCCCCAGTTCAGCGGGCTGCGTGGGCGGAAGAGCATCATCAGGCCGAACGCCGCGGCAACGGTGAGCGTGGCGGCCCGGCCGACAAGGATGATGCCCATATTTACAGCCATCAGCGGATAGATGAGCAACGGCATGACCGTGCCGCCGATGCCGAAGAGCGCCAGATAGGCATACGCCCCGGCCAGATGCACCGCATGGTCGCCGCCCTTGAACCAGAGCACGGGCATGCCTGGCGCCCAAGGCCAGGTGGGCAGCACGGCCTGATATCGCGAATGGACCAACCAGACGATCGGCGCGAGCACCAGCAGTAATACAATGAACCGTCGATACATGAACATCAGCCATGCCAGCCGTGCTGGATCGGCGATCAGCAGGGTGGCGACGACAAGGGCATAGAGGGCATAGCCCCAAAGCACCGCGTCACGCAGCGCGTCGATTCCGTATTGTCCAAGGTAAGGCAGGGTGCACATCATGCCCCACACGACAAAGGCGATCACCGCCAGAATAGCCGGCTGTCTGAGCACGACCCACACTTCACGGTGGCATAGCAACAGTCCGAAGCCGAGCGCCAGTACCAGTTCGCCCAGAAACAGTGGTGGCAGGCCGACGTACGCGAACCCTCGGCCGAACAGGGCATAGCCCAGCAGCACCAGCGCCAGCAGCATGAGGTATCGGTCCGCCAGTCGATGCGAACGCAGCATCGACAAAAGGACCGAGTCGTTTGTAAGCGCACCGGCGGCGTTGGCGCGAAGGGGCATTGAACGAGTGGCTTTGAATACGTTCATGTGGCCACCTGGACAGCATGTCGTGGAAGGCCAAGGTTCATGTCCGCGCCTCGCACTTCGTTGTTGAGCCGAGCAACGTCGCATAGCCAGCTACGATCTGCTCGACCTTGCGGTCCCAACTCAGTTCGTCCGCCCGCGCCAGGGCGCCGCGCGACAGCTGTTGAAGCTCGGCCGGGTCGCGCGCCAGTCGGCCGACCCACCGCGCGAAACCTTGAACGCTCGTATCCGCGTCGCGCAACGCCACCTTCCCCCCGCACCGCGCGTCCACCGCCGCCCCCATACCACATGCATCATGACACAGCACCGGCACACCCAGCGACAGGGCTTCGATCACCGCGTGTGGCGTGCCTTCCAGCAGGCTGGTGTGCACGAACAGGTCCGCCTCGGCGACGTATGCCATGGCTTGGTCGCGCGGCAGCCGACCAGCCCAGGTCACGCACTCCGCCACGCCCAGGCGACGCGCCAGCGCCTGCCAGCGCGGCGTCTGCGGTCCCTCGCCGAGCACGACCAGCTCCACCGCCGGGTTGGCGGGGTCCGCTTCAAGCCGGGCCAGTGCTTCGAGCAGGACCGGCAAGGCCTTGCGGCCGATGTGCACGCCGCTCCACACCAGCCGAAGTGGGCGCCGGCCGTCGTACGTCCGAACCCGCGCCGCCGGCTGCACGGCGGCCCCGGTCTCAAGCATCGCCTCGGCCGGGCAACGCCAGCAGGTGTTGACCATGCGGCAATCGTCTGCGCTGATGCCCCAGATCAGGCCATGCGACCGGGCCACGGCCGCGGCGCGCCGGCAGCGCCGGCTGGTGGGGCCCGCATGCATGTGCAGCCGGTTGACCAGGTTCCGCGCCCCGTAGAACAGTCGTTCGCGCGGCGGGAAGCCGGCGAAGCAGGACCAGGGGATGTTCGACGCCCCGCCGATCGGTCCCCAGACGAACGGAAGCCCCAACCGCCAGAGGTATCCCGGCTCGCGATAGCCGCTGAGGTTGAACTGGTGCGCGAGATCGAAGCCGACGCGAGCGTGCAGGCGACAGGCCTCGCGGTAAGCGGCCCGTTGCCAAGCGGCGTAGCCGACGTAGTACAGTGGCCGCAGCGGCGAGCCGCCGGGCCGTTGCAACCAGCGCGAAAGCCACGGTGGCTCCACGTAATGAAAGGTCAATCCAGCGACGGCACCATGCTCGCGCGCGTAGGCCGAGATCTCGCCGCGGTAATCGTCACCCTCGACCTCGGGACTGCACAGCACGGTCACGTCGTGGTAGCGCGCCAGCCGTGTGGCGACCTGCCAGCCCAGGCCCGGCTCCGAGCCACGCTCGGGAGAAACGGCGTAGGCCGACAAAAGGATCGACCGCCGCGGCGCGGATGCAGCGGCGGTGGCGAGAGGCGGGTGGGATGGCGAGCCGGTGGTCATGACGCCTTACTTCCTATTGCCGAAAGTCGCGGAGAAAGTCCAGGGCAGCACGCGCGGCGCCACGTAACCCGGCTCGAGCGCCAGCGCCCCCAGCAGTTTGGGCGCGAGCTGAAAGTACTGACGACAGGAGCGGTGCTGCACGGCTCCCTTGTAAAGCGTCCGCGCAAGAATGCAACGCTCGTGGTTTAACCGGCGGTGCCAAGGCAATTGACGCCTGTAGTCCATAAAATCATCCCAGGATCGCTCGGGCTCGCCGGCGCGGCGCCGCAGCATGCAGTCTTCGACCCACTCCAACTTGAGCGTCGTCTGCCGCGCAGCCGACACGCACACCGATTCGCCGTGAATGCGGTACTCGGTGAGGACAGTCGGCTGCACCAGCATGGCGTGACCCGCCTCGGCGATGCGATTCCACAAGTCCAGGTCGTCCGCAGGCCAGAACGCCTTGCGATAGCCGCCCGCCGCCTGCACGACCGACTTGCGCATCAGAATCGCTGGATGATGAAAACCGATCAGTGTATTCGTCTGCACAGCCCGCCTCACTGCCTCAGCCTCGGTGAAGGGGGACCGGCTCACGCCGATCACTCCGCCCTGCTCGTCGATGAACGCCACCAGTGAACTGAGCACCGCCAGCTCCGGCTGAGTCTGAACAAAAGCGAGCTGTCGCTCCAGGCGCTCGGGCTTCATGCGGTCGTCGGCATCGAGCCGGGCGAGCCACTCATGCTTCGCGTGTTGCAGGGCATTGTTGAGCGTATCGCCCATGCCCATGTTCGCGTGCGTAAGCACATGCACGCGTTCGTCCTTCGCCGCATAACGCCGCGCGATTGCAAGCGTCTCGTCGGTCGAGCCATCGTCGGCCACGATCAACTCGAAATCGCGATACGTCTGCGCCAGCACGCTTTCGATCGCTTCGTCAATGTATCGCTCCGCGTTGTAAGCGGGCATTAAGACCGAAATCATGGTTCACTTCCTCCCGCGGACAACTCGGCGTCGAACGCCATACCCTTTACTGCTTCGGATTCCGTCGCACATGCTCGTTTCCAATTGAGTCCCTTCAACGCCCGAACAATCTCGGCAACAGGCGCGGTACGACAAAACCCGGATCAAGCAGCAACGATGTCAGCAGCTTTGACGTCAATGGCAGATACTGCCCACAGGAGAGATGTTGCACCGCCGCCTTGTAAAGCGTTCGCGCGAGAATGCCACGCTCGCGGTTCAAACGCCGGGGCCAAGGTAGTTCGCGATGCCAGGACATGAACTCATCCCAGTCGCGCTCAGGCTCGCCGGCGCGGCGACGACACATGCAGTCCTCCACCCATTCGAGCTTCCATAACGTCTCCCGCGCCGCCGAAACGCACACCGATCCGCCGTGGATGCGGTATTCAGTCAGCACCTCCGGCTGTACGAGGACGCCATACCCAGCCTCGGCAATGCGGTTGAGCAGGTCCAGATCGTTACAGGGCCAGAACGCATTGCGATACCCTCCCACCGCATCAATCGCCGCCTTGCGCATCAACTGCGCGGGGTGATGAAAACCGAGCAGCACGTTGCTCCGCACCGCCTTCGCCACCGCCTCTGCCGAGGTGAATGGCGATCGAGTCGTGCCGATCACACGCCCTTGCTCGTCGATGAGATGAACCAGTGAGCTGAGCAAGCTCACGTCCGGATGCTCTTCAATGAACGCAAGCTGTCGCGCAAGGCGGTTCGGCTTCATGCGATCGTCAGAATCCAGCACAGCAAGCCACTCATACCGAGCATGTTGCCGAGCATCATTCATCGAGGCGCCCATGCCCATGTTCGCATGGCTGAGCACACGCACCCGCTCGTCCCGCTCCGCGTACCCATCGGCAATCGTCCGCGTGCCGTCGGTCGAGCCGTCGTCGATCACGATCAACTCGAAATCGCGATACGTCTGTGCCAGAACACTCTCGATCGCTTCGTCAATGTATCGTTCCGCGTTGTAAGCGGGCATTAAGACCGAAATCATGGTTCACTTCCTCCCGCGGAAAGCTCGGCGTCGATCGCCATGCCCGTTGCTGCTTCGGATTCCATCGCACCGCCTGGTGGCCGTCCCCATGCCGACCAGCGTTTGGCCGCGATTTGTCTGAACCGCCGTCCGTAACGAAACAACGCCTGCCAAGTGCCCGGCCACACCGCGGCGACCACAAGGCCCAACCCCGCCGCCGGGCCGATCATCGGCCAGAACGAGACGAGTCCGAACGCCACCGTCCACACCAGCGGTAGCGTGTAATGCAGAACGCCGATCCGCCGCGCGGTGTAAACATAGATCATAAAATACGTCCCCAGCGCCGACAGCTCGGCCCAGCCGAAACCCATCAGGCCGAGGTGTGGTGTCAGCAACCACGCGACACCGGCAAAACAAATGAGGTTGGCTGCGTGAAAAAGCGTCACCGCCCAGTTGTGACGTAGCGCGTACAGGCCGGAGATTTGAAGGCTGAACAGTGCGTGCATCAGGTAGGACGCGGCAATGAACGGGTATATCTCAACCGCCGGCGTCCACTCCGCCGCCGTTTCGGCGGGCAGCCAGTCGACCACGATCGGCCCGAGTAGCCCGAAGCCCGCAAGCAACGGCCCGACCGCCAGCACCTGCAATCGCATCCCCTCGTTCAACGCGGCGGCCATTCGCTTGAGGTCATTTTGAACATGAGCCAGCGAACTGATCGACATCCGCCAAGCCACTTCCTTGACGAAGCTCAGCAGGTCCGCCAGGCGATTGGCAAGCGCCACCTGCCCCACCGCCGCCGCACCAAGTGTGGGCCCGATGACCAACGGGTTGACCACGTTGCGCAAGTGCCAGATCCACATCGAACTGGAAAAACCCAGGCCGTAACCGCACATCTCTCGGATGCGTGACCACTGCCAGTGCAGGCGCGGCCGATAGCCGGAGGCGGCGTGCAGTGCGACGCAACAGAACACATGTTGCGCCCACCAGCCTGCCAGCGGCGAGAAGGGGCCCCAACCGGAGAAGGCCAGCGAAAGCGTAACCGCCTGGTAGATCAATTGCCCAGCGAACTCAAGCATCGCCACACGGCGATAGTCCAGCGCTCGCTCCAACTGAGCGGACGGCACCATGTTCACCAGCGCCAGCGGCAGGCCAAGGAATAGAACCATCGCCACGGGCGCGAAACCTTCCATATCGACCCACCAGCTGAGTGCCGGCAGCCCCAGCAATGAAGCCCCCGCCATGCCCACGCCGATCAACAGTAGCAGCGTAAAGGCCTGGTGATAGTCGACGGGCTCAAGCGGCTGCTTGCGGCGGATGAGGTAGACGTTGATGCCACATTGGGCAAGTTGGAAAAAATAGAGATAAAAGGCAATCGCGGCCATGTACAGGCCGTAGTTCGCTGCCCCGATCGCCCATAGCAGCAGAAGCAGCCCGATCGTGTTGATCACGATGCCCAGCCCCTGGCGCACGACAAGAAAGGTTCCGCCGTGCAGAACCTTCCGCCTCAGCCCTTCAGGGGCAGCGTCACGGGTTGAATCGTGCTTTTCAGGCATTGAAACATGTACTCACAGCGTCGTCGGCAACGCCCCCTGCCCCCTCCGGGCTGATCGACAATGATCGCGCGGGACAACGGCTCATCCAACAGCAGGGCAAGTGTGCAACCTGAATTCAAAAAGTCAATTACATTTATTACGTGGAATGGCCATAACGAGGCCCGCCGCCCTGCTCGGCACGAACGGCGGGTTTAGTGTGGAGTCCTTCTACGCATCTCGCCATCATCAAACTCGACCTCGACAACGGTGTGAACGTTAGCCGGGATCGGGCGATGCACGCGAAACGCCCCGACCGGGTGACTATCCTCCGCGAAACGCAGCAATCCATGGAAATCGTGGCGAACCAGTTGCGTGTAGCCGTTGCTCACACCAAGGCCCTCGGCCGGCTGCTCGGGGTGCAGCCGATAATCGTGCGGGCGTTGCAGTAGGAATTCGGGTGGTGCGGGCAGCGGCGTCACACCATGTCCGCGGTCGGTGTAGTTGGCTTCGCCTTCGTCGTGTCGATCTTTGTGCGACTGCATGGCGTGTTCAGCGCCGACGAGAAGATTGTTGAAATAACGATGGTTTTCGGATTGGACAACGCCCCATGCATGCAGTTCCCGTTGGGTGGGGTTGCCTGTGTAGATACCGCGAGTGCCAACTTCACCCTGCCAACCTTTGGTTTGATCCCACTGGCCATCGATGGTGTTGTGAATCGACCAGACGCGGCTGGTATCCCACGCAAGAATGCCCGCGCGGAACCATTGCGAGCCCGGTCGAAGGCCGATCACGAGATTATTCGCCACCAGCAACGGCCCGGGGCTGGCTTCGAGTGAGATGCCCGATGCACGCCCATTGACGCTAAGGTTGCCTTCCACACGGTTGTTGTAGTGGCCCCAGTCCAGCCAGATGCCGCCGAAGTCCGAGTAACCACCGCGAATCGTGTTGTACCGGATGACGGCGTGCTTGAGATCAAACATTTTCATGCCCGCGTCCATCGCGCCGTAGACGCCGCGCCGGCCGTGGTTGACGACCGTATTGTGCTCAACGACCAGTGGTACGTTCCCCGGATAAGGATAATCGCGCGTCGTCGCTGTCAGCGTGCGTTCAGGTGCGCCCGCCCCGGCGATGCCAGTGGCGCCGACGTCGACGATCCAATTGTTGCGAATCACCAACGGCGTGGCGGTGACGTCCCGGTCCTGTTCAGCCACACTGAATTCAATGCCCGTCCACTCACTGCGTTGCACCAGACAACCTTCAAGAAGCGAGCCTTCGCCTGCGATGAACACCTGCGCCTGCTGTTGGAACTGGGCGCCATGACGAATCTCGAAACCGCGAAAGTGAGTAAACGCGTTGCGGATTGTCACCAGCCCGCTGCCGCGAGCAGCGAGATCCAGTTGAACGTCGTTGGGGTTCTGATCATTCGGCAGCCGAACATATACACCATGGTCCGGTCCGTCGGCCGGCACGGGGCCCCAGACCAGATACTCGCTGACGTAATCCCGTCGCTCGCCGTTCGGGGGGGAGCAGGCCTCCGGCCGCTCGGCTGCGCTGACCACGTTGCCCGGTGCGAAGTGGAAGCGAAGCGTGTCGTCGATCTGGCCGTGATCGGCATGCGTCGTCGTTGTGGTGTCGAACTGGAACATCAGGTGGTTCCAGCCTTCCCGAAAGGGAAACCCACGCCAGCGATCAGTAAAGCCATACATCCACGAGGCGCGAGGGCTGTCCGATCCAGTTTCCGTAATGGCTGGCACGAGATCGCCATTAACCCATACGCGATACTTATTCACCTGATCGTCCAGGTGTGTCCCGGCCATGCGCGCCGCGCGAAACGGGCCTGCGACCTCAACCCCGCGAACGACCGGCTCTGGAAACGCCGGGTTCCAAGCCGCTTCATCGCTCGGCTCAATCCATAACCATGTTGAAGCCCAGATGACTGCATCTCTCGCTTCGTCGCCGAACACGGCGTGAAGATCGAGGTGCCCATCCGCGTCGACCTTGGCATGTCGCCATGGGCGGTCGGCGTGCAGTTCGCCAACACTCGGGCTCGCATTGACATCGACATGCCGGCGCAGAAAAGCACGCGACGCGCGGTTAACGTGGAACATGTCCGGCTTCAGGGCGTCGGGCGCATTGCCCTCGATCAACGCTTTGCCCGCAAGCGAAACCGTACCCGGCCGTTGGGTGAATAGATCCGCGCGGTACACGCCCGGCCACTCGGGGATCGGCGACCAGGCGTCATCCGGGAAAACATCATTACCGCTGATGATCGGCATGCGCTGCTGCGCGTCGCGTACGCCTTCAATGCGGATCGGCCGGTCACGTGTGCCGTGTCGGCCGTGCCGCTGGACCGGTCGGCCGTGAACATCCATGCGTTGCCCGCTCGTCACCGATTCGCGGTAGACGCCAGGGTAAACGTGAATCACCTCGCCAGGCCTCGCACGGTTCACCGCGGCCTGGATCGTGCGAAGGGGCGCGTCGGCGGTGCCCGTGTTGCCGTCGTCAGCGTCGGGGTGGTTCCCGTCAACGATCAATGTTGGGTTCGGCGTAAGCTCGATGGGAGCCGGGCCCCGCGGTGCATCGGGCTCATCGACAGATGAACCACGCGAACGGATGTACCAGTTCCGCACCGCCGCCTCCGCTCCACCGAAAAGCAACTCCGCCACTTTGTCCCGGCTTAGGTCTTCCAGTCCTTCGATGCGGTCCAGGGGATAGTTGATGAACCACCAGTCGCCGTGACTGGTCACCAGCCGGTCGGCTTGCGCGTCGTAGGCAATCTGCACATCCACTTCGCTGAGCAGGAAGCGTTGGCCCGCCGGGGTGATCACCTGCGGCAAGAGCCTCGGGTTGTGGGGAATGCTCGGCTCGGGCTCAGCCAATCGGCCAGGCTCTGCCAGAACGAAACAGGCAGGCACAAAGGCGGCCAGTACCCACAGCCACAGGCCCGCATCGCGCGGTCGGGACGACGCCCACCATCGCCCGTATTGTCCAGTGCAGCGGCTCGGGTAGGCTCGAAGAATGCGTTGCATCGCGGAATGCCGTGTACCGGAATGGGCCCGGCAGGATTCGAACCTGCGACCGAGCGATTATGAGTCGCCTGCTCTGACCGCTGAGCTACGGGCCCGAGGCGCGTGTGCGATGACGACACGCTTGGGCAGGTTACTATATCCGTCGACCGACCGCATCCGGAAAGTACAACCCGCAGGAGGCTCGACATGTTTTTTCATCGCGATCGACCCGGTTCCGCTCGACTTGCCATCCGCCGGCAAGCCTGGTTGCGACTGGTGCTCGGGCTGGTGTGCATGACGCTCTGGCCGGGGCTGGTTGGCTGTGGGCCGATGATGTTCGCTGTTGGCGTCGCGCCCGGCGACCAACGCCTGGAGCAGACGACGGTGCTCTCCGACGGCGGATTCCGCAATGACCGCATCGCCATCGTCGACATCAGTGGCATGATGCTTAACGCCGAGCAGCGCGGCCTGCTGCAACAAGGCGAAAACCCCGTCAGCGTGCTCCATGAAAAACTGCAGAAAGCCGCGGCGGACCCGCGCGTCAAGGCCGTCGTGCTTCGGCTGAACACGCCCGGCGGAACGGTGACGGCCACCGATGCGATGTACCGCGAAGTGCAGCGCTTCCGCCGCGAGACCGGCAAGCCCGTGATTGCCCTGATGATGGACCTGGCGACCAGCGGCGGCTACTACGTCGCCTGCGCGTCGGACCACATTGTCGCCTACCCCACCAGCATCACCGGCAGCGTCGGCGTGCTGTTGCAGACCGTCAGCTTCAAGCCGGCGCTCGAACGCTGGGGGATCGAACTCGAAGCGCTCACCAGCGGGAAGAACAAGACCGCCGGCTCGATGTTTGAAACGCTCACCGACGAGCATCGCGAAGTGCTTCAGCGCATGGTCGACGACTTTTACCAGGGCTTTGTCGACGTGGTGCGCAGCGCCCGGCCGACGATGGACGATGAGACGTTTGCGCTCGTCACCGACGGCCGTGTGTTCACCGGCTCGGACGCGGCGGCGCTGGGGCTGGTGGACGAGACAGGCGACCTTTACGACGCTTTTGCGCGAGCCAAGTCAAAGGTCAACCTCGATCGTGCCGATCTGGTGATTTACCATCGGCCGCTGCGTTATGCGGGCTCGCCCTACTCGCCGACGACGATGGCCGGTCCGCACGAACCGCCGGTTGACCGCACGCAGATCAACCTGCTTCAGTTGAACGTCGCCGGCCTGCCGGGATTCGCGGATGCACCGGTGGGGTTGTATTACCTCTGGCGGCCTGACATGCAGTAGGATATGGCTATCAACCCGGTTGCAAACGCCTGTTCGGGAGAGTGCATTGCAGCGAATCATCGTCATCGGCATGGGCCCCATCGGCATCGGCTGCGCACGCTCCGTGCTGGCGGAATCGGGCATCAAGCTCGTCGGCATGGTCGACATGGACCCGGCCAAGTCAGGCCAGACCGCCAGCGAATTGCGCGGCAAGCCCGCCGAGGTCGTGGACCAGAAGCACGAACCCAAAGTCACGACGGATATCAGCGAAGCGCTGGACGCCAATCCCGACGCGGCGATCATCGCCACAACTTCACATTTTGACGAAGTCGCCCAGCTCGTACGACCGCTGCTGGAGCGCGGCGTTTCGGTTGTCAGTTCATGCGAGCAGATGGCCTGGCCGTGGTATCAGCACGCGGCGCTGGCGGAGGAGATTGACGCGCTGGCGCAGCAGGCGGGGCGCGTTGTGCTCGGCACGGGGGTGAACCCCGGTTTTGCGATGGATGCGCTCGCGGTGATGCTGTCGTCGATGGTGCGTCGCGTGAACAAGGTGCGCTGCGTTCGTCGGGTGAACGCGGCGGTGCGACGTCAGCCGTTGCAGATGAAAATCGGAGCGACGCTTTCGACCACGCGCTTCCGCGAAGCGGTCGCGGCCGGAAAGGTGGGCCACATCGGGCTGGCCGAGTCGGCGGCGATGCTGGCGACCGCGCTCGGCGGCGACGTGCGAGCCGGCGGGATTGAGCAAACCATCGAACCGGTCATCGCCAAAGCACCCACCCCCTCGCTGATCGGACTCATCGGCCCTGGCGAGGTGACCGGCCTGCAACAGATCGCCCGCTGGCAGGACGAACACGACCGCACACGCATCGAGCTCGACCTGACCATGGCCATCGGTCTGGAAGATCCCAAAGACAAAATCGTGCTCGATGGTCCGGTCCAGGTCGTCATGAAAGTCAATGGCGGCCTGCCAGGCGACTCCGCTACCGTCGCCGCCCTGCTCAACCAGGTTCGGCAGATCCACCGCCTCAAGCCCGGCCTGCGCACCATGCTCGACTGCCCGCCCGCCGGCTGCGGCTTCAAGTAAGCCGGTGGACCAACCCACCCGTCTCAACGCGCGGGCACCGGCGATTCCTCCTCATCCGACGACGACACCCCAGGTACCTCCGACACCCCCGGCTGCGTCGGCGCTGGCGTCACGCCACCAGCAGGCGAAACGTGCACCAGCACCACGTTCTGCACCAACGTGCCCGCCCGACGATTCGCAAACAACGCCCGGCCGAAGTGTGCCGGCAACGCAGGCCCATCCGCCTCCGCCTCTTCTCCTGTGTCCGCTTCTGGCTCCCAGGCCTCGCCGCCCTCCGCCGCGTCCATCATCACCACCGCCTCGCCACCCTCGCCATCAACCGCCTCTTCTCCCGCCTCTCCCTCACGCGCGCTGTCATCTTCCTCGTCCGGCCAAGGCCAATACAGCCCCAGCACCAGCACGTCGTCCTGATTCATATCGAACGACACAGCCAGTTCCTCAAACAGCCGACCGTCCATCTCCACTTCCTGCGGACCGCGAGGCGATAACGTAAACCGACGCACCTGCTGATGCGGCAACAACGTCACCGTCACCCCCCCCACCGCATTCGGCTCCATGCCGATCAACAGCCGCATCCGCCCACGGTCCAGTTCCAATACCTGCTCATCACCGCCTGCCACACCCGACAAATCCATCCGCACCGGCTCGCCGATCGTCGGCGATGTCCGCAACGCCGACGGGTACGCCCCGCTGATCAATCGCGCATCACGTACGTTCAACACATAAGGCAGCGGCTCGAAAAAACGCTCCGCCTCCGCCATCGACGTCATCCCTACCCGCATCCCGTTCGCGTTCCACACCGCACGAGCATGGTCGCCGAGCACCCCCTCGCTCGTCATCGGCCAACACTCGTCCAGATTCGTGTACAGCGGCAACTCCACCTGCTGGATCGTCGCCATCGCGCGACGCTCCGGGCCCGGCTCGTCCACCTCCGGCGGCTGCATCGGCGTCACCTGCGAACGCATCTCCCCCAACCGCGGCAACGCCTCACCACCAGTCGGCGATGTTGACGTCGTCGCACAACCCATGAAAACAAACGTCATCATCGCAACAAACGCCACACGAACTGCGCGGCGATTTCGAATTTCGAATTTCGAATTTCGGCCTTGCGTCCCC
This sequence comes from Phycisphaerales bacterium AB-hyl4, assembly GCA_041821185.1. NCBI lineage: Bacteria > Pseudomonadati > Planctomycetota > Phycisphaerae > Phycisphaerales > Phycisphaeraceae > Natronomicrosphaera > Natronomicrosphaera hydrolytica. The sequence continues at coordinate 374,043 of JBGUBD010000004.1, forward strand.
CCGCGTTGGCGGACCGATACCCCTGGCCGATGGGCTTTCAAATCCGAAATCCGAAATTCGAAATTCGAAATTCCCAGTCTCATCCGCCAAGCACCTCCGCGATGACATCCAGTCCGCGATCCAGTGCATCACGCTCGATCGTCAACGCCGGGGCGATGCGCAGCACATTCGTCTGCGCCGCGTTGACCAGAACGCCACGTTGCAAGCATTGATTGACCACATCGCGCGACGTCTCAAACCGTGCGCCCTCCGCCGCCGGGTCGAGTTCGAGGCCGACGAACAGTCCCTTGCCTCGCACCTGCTTGACGGTGGGCAGTGCGTCTGCCAGCTTTTGCAGGCGTGCGATGGCATGCTCGCCAAGCTGCGTCGCGTGGGCGAGCAGGTTGTCGCGTTCGATGACGTCGAAGATGCGTGCCGCCACCGCCATGGACAGCAGGTTGCCGCCGAGCGTGGTCGCGTGCGCGACGCCGCCGTGCTTGCGATGGTCGAACAGCTCCGCCGCCTTGTCGGCCATGCAGGTCACGCCCACCGGCAGGCCTCCGCCGACGCCCTTGGCCAGCGTCATCACGTCCGGCTTGACGTCCCAGTGCTGATGCCCGAACCACTTGCCCGTCCGCCCGCAGCCGGTCCATACTTCGTCGGCGATAAGCAGGAGTTCGTGCTTGTCGCACAGTTTTCGCAGGCCGGGCCAGTAGCCCGCGTCGGGCAGGTTGACGCCGCCTTCGCCCTGGATCGGTTCGAGCATGATCGCGACCGTGTGGTCGTCGATCGCCTGTTCGATCGCGTTGAGATCGTTGTACGGCACGTGTGTGAAGCCGGGCACGTTGGGCTCGAAGCCTTTGTACACGCGCTCCTGCGCCGTAGCCGCCATTGCCCCGAACGTTCGGCCGTGGAAACTGCGATGCGCGGTAATCACCTTGAACCGCGCCCCACTCTTGCCCGGGTTCGCGCCGCCATAAAGCCTGGCGACCTTGATCGCCGCCTCGTTGGCGTCAGCGCCGCTGTGGCAGAAGAACGACCGTCCACCGAAGCCATGCTTCGCGATCCGCTCGGCCAGCAGGGTCTGCGGCTCGGTGTGAAACAGGTTGCCCACAAACCACAACTGCTTCGCCTGCTGCGTCACCGCCTCGACCAGGTCGGGGTGGCAGTGTCCGAGCAGCGGCCCGCCGAAGCCTGCGAAGAGGTCGAGGTATTGCTTGCCGTCCGCGTCGTAGAGCGTCGTCCCCTCACCGCGCACCATGGCGATCGGCCAGCGGCCGTAGTTGATCGACATGTACTGATCGTGCCGATCGATGATCGCTTGCGTGACGGGCGTGCTGTCAGTGGGGGAAGCGGTGCGGTTCATGGTGGTACTCGGTTCGTGGACACTCGTTGCCAACCGGGAATTGTAACAATCCGCCGTGCAACACGCGGCCGACCTGCTGCCCGCGCATAGAAAAACCCCTGGCTTCGGAGCTGGCCAGGGGCTTTCGCCTTCGTTCGGAATATCAATCAATCGTATGCGTCTTGGCTGAGGTGGGCCCCCGCTTACGGACGCGGCGAGCCGGATCCATCCGGCTCACAAAATTCCCCCGACCCCCGGTTCCCCCGGCCTCCCGGATTACCTCCGGATTGCCGGCTTCCCGGTCGATCCGTCGGCCGTTGCAGGCCGACTCAGATCATTTCCTTGAGGTTCTTCAACGGACGAACCTTCACGACCTTGCGGGCCGGCTTCGCCTTGAACATCATCGGCTCGCCGGTCGCGGGGTTACGGCCTTCGCGGGCCTTCGTCGCCGGCTTCTTGTTGACCACGATCTTCATCAGACCGGGCACGGTGAACGCCTGCGGACCACGCGGCTTGAGGTTCTTCGCGATCAGCGCTTCGAGTTCGTCGAACACCGACGCCACATCCTTCTTCGCCAGGCCGGTCTTCTCGGCAAGCTCGGCGTGAATCTGGCTCTTGGTCGGCGGCTTGGCGGTCTTGGTTGCAGTCTTTGCCATGGTGCGATTCTCCTAAAGGTTTCGGACTCCGAACGAAGGCTTCATACAGTTTGCGACCCGATTTTCACCGGCCACAAACGATGCCTGTGCATCGTCTATCGCAATTCTGGCGGTATTTACTGTAATTTTCAACTACGACCCCATTTTTACCCCAATATTTATGCGGTTTTCCACACCCCCGCGCGCATAGAGAGCCGGTTCAAACCTCGCATCACGCTGGTGGACAGGAGGGGAAAGCATGGCCCCGGGAGCGCGTGGGGCAGCTTGAAGCCGCGGGAACCCGCGGATCGACAACCTCGACAAACGTTGATTGGAAGGCCGCAAGCCTCAATCGCGATGGTGAGCCTTCGTACCCGCCATCGCTTCGTGGGCGTTGAGCGTGTGCTCCTTGATGCGACGATAGTTCGTCAGCAGCGTCGTGTACGTCATGCTCAGCCGAGCGTCGATCTGCGAGTCGGTCATGAGTTGCAGATATCGCTCGCGCGAGTCTTTCACCTGCCGGGTGATGTCGGAACTGATCGTCTCCGCTTCGCGATGGGAGAAGACCTTGCGGTGGTCGTACGCGTCGGTCACCTTGCCGAGGAAGGTGGCCACCTCGTCGTGCAGGTCGCGCAGCTCGCGCAAGTGAGCCGCGGAAAGCTCCAGCTTCAACTCACGCAGCTTCAGGAAACACTTAAGCACGCTGGCAAGCGCGTCGCTGATCGACTCGTATTCGTGGGCCATCCGCAGCTGCACACGGCCTTCCTCCGCGACGCTGTGCGGCAGGTTCGCGTCCAGCACGTCGGTCACAAACGCCACAATCTCCGTTTCGATGTTGTCCAGCACCTCTTCACGATGCATCGTCTTCTGCACCATCTGCTCGTCCATCGGCCCGTTGAAGGCGAGCTGGCGAATCCAGTCCATCATCTTCACCGTGCCCCGGCCCATCTGCACGACCTCGCCACGGCTTTGCTCCAACGCCAGGCCCGGCGCGTCCACCGTCTTGGCGTCCAGATGCTTCAGGTGCGCCACTTCCTTCGCCCGAGGCTCGGGGACGACGCGCTCCAACAGCCGGGCAAAGCTGCGGACAAACGGCAGAAACAGCAGCGTGTTCGTAATGTTGAAGCTGGTGTGCATCACCGCGATCGCGGCCGTGATCACCAGGCCGTACTGCGCCGGGTTCTCAAAGTCGGCGATGTCCATGGTCATCGGGTCCACCCCGTGCACCCATTCGACCGCCCCGGCCACACCGAGTACGAAGAACGGGAACGCCAGCAGCATCCAGCTCACGCCAATGACGTTGAACAATACGTGTGCATACGCCGCCCGCTTCGCGTTGCGGTTCGCACCCAGTGTGGCGATCAGCACGGTGATCGTCGTGCCGATGTTCTCACCGAGAATAAACGCCGCGGCGATCGGAAACGGCACGAGCCCCGTCGCGGCGGCGGCAATCAGAATCGCAAGCGCCGCACTGGAGCTTTGCACGATGAACGTCAGCAGGCAGCCCAGCGCGATGCAAAGCAGGATGCCGGCGTAGTTGTCCACCGCCAGCCGTTGGATCAGCTCTCGCACCTGCTCCATCTCGCGCAGCGGCTCGACGCCTTCTTTCATCAACTCCAGGCCGAAGAAGATCATGCCCAGGCCCATGATGGCCATGGCGATAAATCGGAGGCGATCGCGTTTGCAGAAGATATAGACCAGCGCCGCCACGCCGAGGATCGGCAGCCCGTAGCGTCCGATCTGGAGGATGAGCACCCAGCCGGTGATGGTCGTGCCGATGTTCGCGCCCATGATGAAGCCCACCGCCTGGTGCAGCTTCATCAGGCCGGCGTTGACCAGGCCGACCATGATCACCGTGGAAATCGTCGACGACTGGACCAGCAGCGTCACCGTCGTGCCCGTGCCGGTGGCCAGCAGACGATTCTCCGTGACCATCGAAATCATGCGGCGAAGCGAGTTGCCCGCCACGGCCTGCATGCCCTCAGACATGTACTTCATGCCAAGCATGAAGATGCCGAGCCCGCCCACCACGGCCATGGCCATGGTCAATACCTGTCCGAAGGTGTGGTTCATCGGATCGTCTTCAAGCAACTTTCAGAACGGATTAGAGACCGCGACCCCGCCTCCCCCAAGCTCGGCCTTCCAAAACGGAATGGCGGGATTCTAACAATCCTAACAGATGTTCGCCCAAGCCCCACGCCAGCGCACCTCATCGCTCAGTACGCCAAGACGCAGACCATAGGGCAGGGCTTGCCCTGCCGCAGCATGGACGACAACCATGGCAGGGCAACATGGGGACAGCCGTACGCAATTCAGATGCGATGGGCCTGTCTCGATCAGCCACAGGCTCGGCCGAACACTACAATAGGGGGCTATGAGCAAGCAGGAATGGTACGCCGACGGATTGAGCTTTGAATGCACGCAATGCGGCAACTGCTGCACCGGGCCGGAGGGCTACGTCTGGTTCACCGCTGAGGAAGGCCGGGCCATCGCCGAGCATCTGAAACTGTCGGTCGACGAATTCCGCCGCCGCTTCGCCCGGCGCGAATATGGCAAGTGGACGCTGGAGGAAGTGCCCCGCCAGGGCCGGTTCGACTGCGTCTTCCTCCGTCGTGACGCCGAAGGCAAGGCCCTGTGCACCATCTACCCCGTCCGCCCGGTGCAATGCCGGACCTGGCCGTTCTGGCCCAGCAACCTTCAATCGCCCACTGCCTGGCGACAGTCGGCCAGCGGCTGCCCCGGCATGAAAAACGGCGGCACGTTCTACCCCATCGAAAAAATCCGCGTCATCCTCAACAGCAACAACGACGACGTGTAATACGGCTTCACCTCGACGGTTCAAGCAGGTGAAGACGCAAATTGAAGGCCACTCACAACGCCGCCCCTGACTGCCCCGGCCGGCGATCAATACGCGCCGCGGCAGCCCAGCACCGTGCGGATGGTGCGCAGCAGGACGTAAAAGTCCAGCCAGACCGACCAGTTGCGGACGTAGTACGCGTCGATGTAAACGCGTTGGCGAAAGTCGACATCGCTTCGGCCGGACACTTGCCACAAGCCCGTGAGCCCCGGCCGAACGCGCTTGTACAGCGGGTAAAACTGCTCGTACCGCAGCGTTTCCTCGCGGATGATCGGCCGCGGCCCGACAAGGCTCATCTCACCCTTGACCACGTTCCACAGTTGCGGCAACTCATCAAGGCTGGTCTTTCGCAGGATCGCGCCAACGCGCGTCACGCGCGGGTCGTCCTTGATCTTGCGAAGTGAGCGCCACTGCTCGCGCGTCTTCGGATCGTCGCCCAACGCCTCGGCGAGCTTCTCGTCGGCATCAACAACCATCGACCGGAATTTCCACGCCATGAACGGCCGACCGCCCCGGCCGACCCGCTCCTGGCTGAACAACGCCGGCCCCGGCGAGTCGCGGCGAATCAGCCAGGCAATGACCACCACCATCGGCAACACCACCGGCAGCGAAATCAGCACCAGCATCAGATCCAGCAGCCGTTTGATCGTCTGCCGACCCGAATCGAGCAGGCGATGACGCACTTCCAGCGCGAGCGTGCCGCCGAAGTCCATGCTGCTGACGCCCAGGCTCGCGAGCCCCGTCAATTGCGGGACGAAAATCAGGTGTCGAAACGATCGGCTGAGCTTCTGCAACAACCGCTCGAACGCTTGCGATTCCGTGTCCGACGTGGTGAGGATCGCATGGGTCACCCCTTCGCGGCGCGCGAGGCGGGGCGCTCTGCCGAGCCCGCCGATCACGGGCACGCCATGCACGTGGCCCTTCTGTTCGCGCTCGCGCGAGATCACCGCGATCGGCTTCAGACCGATCTCCGGATGCGACAGCAGCATCTCCACCGTCCGCCGACCCATCGCCGTGTTGCCCACCACCACGACCGACGTGCCCCACCACCGCTGGCGAGCGAGGCAGGCGCGAAGCGCCACCCGCCCCACCGGGACGAGCACGAGCGTGAGCACCCAGCTCACGAGCACGACCGCTCGCGAGAAGGCCTCCGCGTCTTTGATTAAAAACGTACCCGCGACCAGCGACAGGTAGACCAGCGTTGTGATCACGCTCACCCGGCGGAGCTCTTCCACCGGCACGAGCGGAATCGACGGGTACAGCCGACCCACCGCGTAGGCGAGCACGAACACGCCAAGCACCGGCCAGAAGCTGGCATAAAACGAAAGCTCGTACGCCCCGCCAAGCCACCAGCGCCCCAGCACCGCCGTCGACCACGCCAGCGTCACCAGCAGCAGGTCGGACAGCACAAGCACGCCGATCGTCAGCCACGGCCGAGTACTCGCAGTAATCGCCCCGCGGCGGGTCGGGTGGACCACGCGCAATGACGCAGGCCGACCTACATCAATCAGTTCCGGTTGAAGCCACGTCGCTCTCATGCGTTTTCCAACCCGGAGGTGGTTGTCCTGCTTGCGAACAAGTTGAATCCCTCATTGGCCGACCTTTGGTCGGCCATGGAATATACCGCCCCCGAGCCCGCCCCCGGTTCATCGGCCGCCGGCGCACAATCATGCCGGGCGCGTACGCCCCCCGATTGCCGATGAATTCCCCCTTCTGGTCCCTCCGCAGCCGTTTGCACTGTATCAAGCGCCTCGGGCGCAAGCCAGCCACGGTTGACTACATTTCTACTCTGCCGCCGCCGTCGCTCGCGTGGCTTCGGCGGGCCCGGCCTGCCTGAATGTGGCCAGGCTGGCGTCGAGCAATGCCCGATATCGCCTGCGAAATGTCTCGGCGTCGAACCGTTGAGCCTGCTGACGAATCACCTCTGCTTCCAGCACGAATCGCCCCTCTTCGAACGCCGAAACCGCCTCATTCAGCGACGCCGACGTCTGATGCGGGTACAAAACCCCTGTTTCGCCGTGTACGACCGTTTCGCACACGCCACCATGCCCCCAGGCGATCACCGGCGCACCGGCCGCCTGAGCCTCGACGGGCGTAATGCCGAAGTCTTCGTCCGCGGCATACACGAACGCCCGGCAACGCTGCATGTGGTCGACCAGCGATGCGTGAGGCTGCTCGCCTATAAAGGTTACGTTAGCCCCGGCCGATTGGATGAGCCGACCCCGCTCCGACCCGTCGCCGATCACCACCAACGGCCGACCCGATTGCGTGAACGCTTCCACGATCAGGTCCACCCGCTTGTAAGGTACAAGCCGTGACGCCGTGAGGTAAAAGTCGTCGCGCTGCCCGTCGGCACGGAACCGGTCGACCGCGACGGGCGGGTACAGCACCGCCGCCTCCCGCCGATACGTCTTCCAGATTCGGCGGGCGACGTAATGCGAGTTCGCCCAGTAGACGTCGACGCGGTTGGCGCTCGCCGCGTCCCACGTGCGGATGTAGTGCAGGAAAAGTCGGGCCAGCGCACCCCGCACGCCGCGCGTCAGGCCGCTGTGTTCGAGGTAATCGTGATACAGGTCCCACGCATAGCGGATCGGCGTGTGCATGTAGCTGATATGCAACTGGTCGGCTCGCGTGAGCACGCCCTTGGCCACGGCATGACTCGACGACACCACCACTTCATGCCCGCGCAGGTCCAGTTGCTCGATGGCCAACGGCATCAACGGCAGGTAGCGCTGATGCTTCCGCGTCGCGCCGGGCAACCGTTGAATGAACGACGTGGTGATGTCCCGCCCGGCCAACGGCGTGTCCGCCAGCTTGGCCGGGTCGTGCACGAGTGTGAAGATGGGCGCTTGCGGGAACTCGCTCGCCATCGCCGCGAGCACGCGCTCCGAGCCGGCGTACCCGACGAGCCATTCGTGAGCGAAAGCGATGTTCATACGCGATGCAACCTGTCCATTCATTTAAAGTTCGTCAATGCCAACGACGACGGGCGCTGCCAGCTTCAATCAACCCCGCAACATTTCAAAAACATCGTCGTGGGGTGGCGTGCCGGCCTCCACGCGCCGCTTATGTTCACGCCAGTTGGCGAAACGCGGGTCGTCCGCCAGCATCGCTTCGGCGCGATCGAGTAGCTCACGCACCATCTCCGACGTCGGCTGCCCACGTTCCTGCATCTGCATCGCAGCGAGCCCCCGCGCCATCGCCGGGACACCCTGCTGCACCCATATTTCCACGGCATGCTCATCCCGCCCCGCCGGCCCCGGCCCGCACAGGCGACGATACCCCTTCAGCACGCTGATCAGCAGATACCAGTCCAGGCGATACTTCCGCCAGCCATCCCATTCGCCGGGCCGAATCGCAAAGTACGCCTGCTCAAAACGATCCACCGCCGCCACATCAAACCACAGCATCCGCAATGTCGCCACCGCCAGGTCAAATCGCGCCGGCCGCTGGTTGACGCTCTCCAGGTCAATCCACCCTAGTCCGCCTTCGGGAAACAGCAGCACGTTCCACGAATGAATATCCGTATGCGACGTGACGATCGGCCCGAAAAAGTCCGGATCGCCCAGCAACCCCCGCACGCGATCGACCATCTCCATCGAGCCGACTGGCAGCCGTTCGTGCACCGGCTCAACATCCAGCCTCCGTCGATAGGTCCGCGCAAGCCCTACCTTGATCCATGGATTCAACCGGGTGGGGATCTCATGCCAATGCGCAATATCGCGCCCGAGCATCTCACCGGTCTCCGGCGTTCGCAACTTGCCCTTACCCGCGGCCATCGCTTCTTCCAGCACTGCCACGTAGTAACTGCCCCGCCGAAACAGCAACATCGCATGACACAACGTCGCGGTGCGGATCGGCGTGTTTCGCGCCAGCTTCATGCCCTCCAGCGCTGCGGCGCAGTGCCGCTGATCGCGATGATTGAACAATCGGTACATCCGCAGGTAGTAGCCTTGCCCGTCCACCTCCACGGGCCTGACCCGCGGCAACGGCTCGCCCGCGGGCGTCGGCGTCGCCTGCTCCACAATCCGCAGGCATTGTTTCACGAACCGACTCGACCGAGCCCATGGCCCCTGCCGATGCCAGCGATGCCAACAAACCAGCCAGAGGCATTTGGGAACCTTCATACGCTCGCGCAAAGCAAACACGACGCGCTTGTGCAGCAGCCGCCACCGCCTCTCCAACCCGCGACGTGTCTGTTTCACTCGACGACTCATCTTCGCACCTTTTACCCGTCCATCCGCCGCCATGATCCAACGGTGGCATGCAGCCGAGCTATTGTAACCACTGCCCCGGACCGGATATCTAAAGTCCGCCCTGCTGCCGATCGCAGAACTGCCCAACCCCGATCTGCTAAACTTCGGAATCGGCCGAAGACCAACCCGCCCCCGCGACGCCCCCGCGTCCAATGGGTCCGACCAAGGAGCCGCAATCCATGCCCGATTCGACTACAGGCCCCGCCCAGCGTGCCGGCCCCGGCCCGACCCCCGCCCGAGCGCTGCGACGCGCCGCGCCCCGGCTGCTGGACGCCATCAAGCGCGCCTTTCGAGCCGACGAAAAAATCGACATCGGCTCCGAACAGATGACCCCCGGCCAGTTCGCCGCACGCCAGAAAAAAAAGCCGCTGCTGACCTATGAAGCCTTCGCCTCGACCGACCGCTGGTCGGCGGACACGCAAGAAAACGCCAACGAAGTCATCGAACTCGGCTGGCAACTGAAAACCCTGCCGCGGCTGAAACTCCAGCCGCCGATTGCCTGGGATGAAATCTGCGGCGACCACCGCTCGCTCGCCTTCCACCTGCATTCGTGGGACGCGCTCAGTCCGGTGCTCGCCACCTACCACCATACCGAAGACTTCCGCTATCTCCGCTATGCACTGGACGTCGCCCTGGACTGGGCGAACCAGTATCGCTCGCCCAAAAGCGACACGGGCTTCGCCTGGTATGACATGGCCATCGGCATGCGCGCCTATCGCCTGGCTTACATCGTCGACGCCGCCTGTCGGCAGAAGCGCGTCGACCGCGCGGAGATCGCCACGCTCATGCAATGCGTCGTCTTGCACATGCAAGCGCTGGCCGACGACGACAACTTCGCCGCGCACTCCAACCACGGCTTCTACCTCGCCGCCGGCCAGCTCGCCATGGCGCGACGCCTCGCCGTCCTCCCCGGCATGGAGACGCAAAAGCAGCAAGCCTACGAGCGCATGCACGCGCTGATCAAAACCCAGTTCACCGACGAAGGTGTCCACCGCGAGCACTCGCCCGACTATCACCGCATGGTGCACGACACGTTTCATGGCCTGGTCCGCTCGGGCCTGCTCGCCGAGCCCACGTTTCAGGCCATCGAAAGCCGAATTCAGAAAGCCCTCGCCTGGTTCATCCTCCCCAACGGCGCGATCGCCATGTTCGGCGATACACCGCACCACGTCATGAACCGCAAGCGCGACCTCTACAGCCACATCGACAACCCCGCGCTGCGCTTCGTTTACAGCGGAGGCAACGAAGGTCAGCCACCCCAGGACACGACGCGCGTGTTCCGCGAAGCCGGCTACGCCGTCATCCGCGACCGCTGGCCGACGAATGCGGACGACTTCACCGACTGCAGCTACCTCGCCCAGACCTGCTGCTTTCACTCGCGCGTTCACAAGCACGCCGACGACCTGTCGTTTATCTGGTACGACCACAACCAGGAATTGCTCGTCGACGCCGGGCGATTCGGCTACCGCGATCCAAGCCCGAAAGATTCATCCCTGCGCGCCGAAGGCTTCTACTACGCCCACCCCAGTCGGGTGTACATCGAAACCACGCGTGCTCACAACGCCGTGGAAATTGACCGCAAAAGCTATCCCCGCCGCGATGTCACGCCCTACGGCAGCGCGCTGCGACGCGCCGGCCAGACCGACGCGGTGCACTACATCGAGTCCAGCGTCGAGCACTTCAAAAACCTGCAACACACACGCGTGCTCTACTACCGCCCACGCCTCTGGCTTGTCGTTTACGACGTGCTCTGGGATGTGAAGCGCAAGCCGCACGACTTCCATCAGCGGTTTCACTTCGCCCCCGAGCTGACTGTGCAAGCCGAAGGCGAACACCCGCGTATTCCGCTGAACGACAGTCCGCTTCAGCTGCACATGCGCCCGCTGCTGCCCGCCGAGCCGCTCGCGTTTGTGCACGGCCAGGAAGCGCCCGAACTGCTCGGCTGGATATCGCGAATCGATGACGAGATCACCCCCTGCTGGACCGGCGGCTACGCCATCGACAACGCCCCCCACGCCGAGTTCGCCACCCTGTTCAGCTTCGGGCAACAACCGCCTTGCGAGGAGCAAAGCCAGTCGCCAAGCGAACATCGCCTTGATCTGCAATGGCAGCAGGACGGCCAACGGCATCAACTGAACCTCCCGCGATTGCGCGGCGTGCAGGCCGAGCCCGGCCAACCGCTCGATCTCGCATATAAAACCGCCTCAACCTGAGTTCGACGCCCCGCCGCCGGCGGACGCGGGAAGCGCCCTTATGCTGCCACCAGCGAAAAAACTCGTCACGCAACTCCGCCGATACGCCCGCATCGTCGGCTGGGTCTATCGCGACAGCCTTCGCCGATTCTGGCGCGAAACGCTGATGCTGCTGGCGATGCGCTTTTGCGGCATCCAGTTCTTCGTCGCAACCTTCGGCGTCGTCGGCTACTACGCGCACCTGCTGGAAAACAATCAGACGTTGGAATTCGTCGGCCGATCGTTCCAGCCACGCGAATCGCTCACGCTGCTGCTGCTGCTGAGCTGCCTGGCGTTGTGCGCCCTCGTCGCCGCCGCGGTGTGCACCTATCTCGCCAACCGCGGCGCGCTGAAAACCAGCCTTCGCTATGAAACGTTCTGCTCCAAGCGGCTGATCGCCCTCGCCAGCCGAACTGACATTGTCCCTCCGGGCAAGAACCCGACCCTCTCCAAGCGCAAATACCTGCTGACCATGGCTCGAAGCTACGCACGCGAATGCGGCCGGGTGTATCGCATGCTCGTGGGCAACGTTATTCCCTCGTTGATTGTTCTATTGATCATTGCCCCACTGCTGCTGTACCTCAACCCGCTGCTGTCGCTGTTGATCGTCGCCTTGCTGACGCTTTCGCTGGCGATCCATTATCCGCTGAACATCCGCGGCGCTCACCACTCGCTCACCCGGGAGAAAACCGCGGGCGAGGCGGCCCTGACCTACCGCGACCTGCTCGCGCAGGCGGAGCATCAGTCGCTGCCTTTAAAGCAGCAGACCATCGAAGAACGCTTTGACAATCACTCTCTGCGAAGCAACCTGCACGCCTACATGGGCCGACTGCTCGCCCAGCACAACAGTCAGCTGGTCAGCGATGTGTTTATCGCCGTGTCGGTCGTGCTCATTCTGATCGTGTTAGGCGGCAACATTCTCATGCAAGGCACAGGCTGGAGCGCGTTGATCGTCTACCTGTTGGCGCTGCGTTTCGGGCTCACGCATTTCAAAGCGCTCATGGCCGGCGTCGCCGGGGTCAATCGCTTCTATCACCAGGTCGATCAATACCTGACCTTCGTCGAGTTCGTCGGCCAGCCGCATCCGCCGACCGCTGCGGTTGACGCGCTGACGTTGACGCCCGAGTCGCCGAGCATTGAAGCGTCGATGTCACAATGTGAGGTGCACGTTGGTTCGCGCGTCGCGGTGCTTTGCACGACATCACTGAATCGTTTTACGCTCGTGGGCCTGGCGCGCAGCCTGACGCGTTTGCCCGAAGGTGAGTTGGCTTCGCTGCTGGCAGGCTCGACGTTCCTGAGCGAAGACGCGCATCTGCCCGTCGGCTATACCTGGCGCGAAGCGATGGGCATCACCGGCGAGCATGACGGTCAAGGCTGGCAGGCGTTTCTCGAAGAGCGCGGCCTCGCGGCGACCGAGCCGGACCTGCCGCTGCCGGCGTTGGACACGCCGATCACCGAAGCGATACAAAGCGAGATGCCCGCAGCGGACCGCCTGCTGCTGGCGTTGCTCATTGTGGCCTGTCGCGGCAAAGCCTGGCTATGGATCGAGGCGCGGGCGTTGTCGTGTTTGAATGAGCAATATGAGGCGGTCGTTGACAAATTGCTCAGCCGACATGCCGTGCTGGTCTTGGGCGAGAAGGTCGACCACGTCGGCCGACAGGGTGAGACGGTTGTGGCGGTGCTCGACGACGCGGCGCTGGTCGGCCTGGGTGACGTGACGTGGGCTCAAACCCACCGTGAGCAGATCGAAGCGGTGCTTGGTGTGAAGAGCAAGGGCGATGGCACGCTCGTGGGCTCGCTGGAGGATGACGACGAAACCGAATGATCGATGTCGGGACATTCGACAGGCCGCGGAGTGGGGAAAACGCTTATTTGACAATCACAGGGCAATATGCGATTCACATGCGGAGCATCCGGCCCGAGATCGATGGGGGTTGTGACATGGGTCGGCATGGCCGGGCTGCCGTCAAGTTTCCGAATCAGTTCCCCCTGAACACCTGCGTTGTCGGGCCGGGACCGGTTAAGATGCAGGTTCCTTGGGGGAAGATCCAAACCACCCCTCGGGGCCGTATATTGAAGTTTCGCCGCCACCGGCCGTGGCTGCCGCCTCGCGTGCGTTCGGGCGACAGCCGACCGACAGACGGGCAGATACGCCTCTATCGGTCATCTGTTTCGGGCCGGGGCAAGGGGTGTAAGGTCAGCCGCCAGGAAGGATACGATGTCATTGACTGTTTCTAAGGGGTCTGCGACAACTGAACCGGTCGCCATGCCGACACCGCAATCGCCCGGCGTCGAGCGGGCCGACGTCGGCGTGTCGACGGATACAGTTCGTGTGCTGCACATCCTTGCCGTAAGCGTGCCTTACCTCAACGGGTACACGATGCGCAGTCGATATGTCATCAATCAGCAGCGTCAGACGCCGGGATATCACCCGGCCGTGATCACCTCACCGTTCTATCCGACCGTGCCCGCCTCGCAACAGGACGAAGCGATCGACGGCGTGCAGTACCACCGCGTGCCACACCCGTTCGACCTGCCCCTGGCCGATCGCGAGTGGGCGGACTCGGCGTGCAGTTTCTGCTACCGCACACGGCTGCAACTGCGCTATCTGTTCAGCGCTGTGATGAACCTGCTGTCGTTCAAATGGCTGCGATTGCGCATGCGACCGCGCCTGGCGCGCGTACGTTTGCCGATCAATCGCGGTCTGTGGAAGCAGCGGTGCATGCGGGCCGGCAAGATGGTCGGCCTGCCCACCGGCTACGAACTGCCGACGGCGAAAGGTAACGCCCGTTCCATCGGCAACGCCAACATTGCCGAGTCCAACGCCAACCCGAGCCCCGCCTCGCCCGCCGTTGAGCAACCGGCCACGCGGACCACGGTGACCAAGCCGACCGCCGCGAAGCCGAAGCCCCGCCGTCTGCGCGCGTGGTTGCAGGACCAGGTGGGCAGCTTGCTGATGGGCATGGAGGAAGTGCTGCTGCTTCGCCGGTTCGAGCGTGAGATCATCCGCGTGGCGCGAATCGAAAAGCCACATGTACTACACGCGCATTCGCCTTATCGCTGCGGTGTGCCCGCGGCCCGGGCTGCGAAAAAGCTGGGCATTCCATTGGTCTACGAGGTGCGCGGGCTGTGGGAAGAAAGCGGCGTGGCGCAAGGCAACTTCACCGAGGGCAGCAAGAAGTATCGCTTCTGGAAAATGAAGGAAACCGAAGCGATCCGCCGGGCGGACGTGGTGGTGGCGATCTGCGAGCAACTGCGTGAGGAGGTCATCCGCCGGGGTGTGGATCGGCAGCGGACGTTCGTCGTGCCCAACGCGGTCGACGAGCAGATGCTCACCAGCGACGACACCGCCGAGGACACGGCCGACGCGGGCGACACGCTCATCGAGTCGGCGCGCTGGCTGCGGACGCCTGCGTCGGGCGCGACGCTGGGCTACGTCGGCAGCCTGCGGAAGCTCGAAGGCGTGGACGAACTGGTCCGCGCGGTCGGCCTGCTGCACGCGCAAGGCGAAAACGTGTCGCTGTTGATCGTCGGCGACGGGCCGGAGCTGCCGCAACTGCGCGAGCTGGCTGAGGAGCTTGGCATCGCCGACCGCAGCGTCTTCACCGGCCGTGTACCGCATGACTCGATCCAGCGTTACTACGAGTTGATCGACGTGTTCGTCATCTCGCGCCCGCCGCTGCGTGTGGCGGAGCTGGTGACGCCGTTGAAGCCGTTGGAAGCGATGGGCCTTGGGCGGGCGCTGGTCATGCCGCGACTGGCGTCGCTTTGCGAGATCGTCCGCGAAGAAGAAACCGGGCTGATGTACGAGCCGGCGAACGTGGACGACCTCGCCCGGCAGTGCAAACGGCTGATGTATGACGACGCGTTGCGCGATCGGCTTTCGCAGGCCGCGAAAATCTGGGTGCGCGATCATCGCACGTGGACAAAGTCGCTCGAGGGGCTCGTGCCCGCCTATGACCTCGTGCTCAGCGATCGCAGCGCCAAACAGACCGCGTCGCCTTAACGCCATCCCTGATCCGCGGCGCACCGAACCAATACTTAAAGCAAAACAACGCAAAGCAAGGTAAGCAACGCTCGTGGGCAGGTCGTTTGATATCGTCGTGCTGGGCTCCGCGCCGTGGGCGACCGACGCGCCGCTGAACTGCCATCACATCACCCGTCGGCTGGCTGTGCAACATCGCGTGCTCTATATCGAGCCCACCGCGATGCGGACGCCCAACCCGCTGCACCCGTCCGACCTGGCGAAAATGACCCGCCGACTGCGCAGCTGGGCCCAGCGAGGCACACGCCCCGCGCGAAATAGCCACCAGCCGGTCGAGCCGCAAATCTGGACGATCGCGCCGATGATGTGGCCCGCCCCGCGACTGGCGAGCCTCAAGCAGTGGAACCGCAGACAATTGATCAACGCCACCGAGCGGGCGATGAAAGCCATCGGCATGCGGCAGGCGTTGCTGTGGTCGTTCCTCCCCGCGGGGATCGACCTGGTGGGGCATGCGAGTGCGCTGGGAACGATCTACCACTGCGTCGACGACTACGCGGGCAACCCGGGCGTCAACGCTGCGGCGCTGCGCGAAGTCGAACGGCGGATGATCAAGTCGGCCGACGTCTGCCTGGCAACGTCCGCTCCATTAGCACAACGCGTCAAACGTGACGGCGCGAAAGCGGTGCACTGCGTGCCCAACGTCAGCGAGGTTGAGCGATTTGAAAGTAGCGATGCGCCCGTGCCGCCGGAGCTGGCCGAACTGCCTCGGCCGCGCGTGGGGTACGTGGGCAACATCGCCGGCTATAAGGTGGACATCAAGCTGCTGGCGACGCTGGCACGCGATCGGCCGGACGTGTCGCTGGTGCTCATCGGCGGCGTGGGCGGCGGCGACCCGACGACCAACGTCCGGCCGCTGCGTCGGCTGCCCAACGTGCACCTGCTCGGCGCTCGATCGCATGACGAACTGCCCGCGTACGTACATGGGCTGGACGTGTGTCTGATTCCGTTTCGGCGGAGCAGCGTGACGGACTGCTCGTTGCCGTTGAAGACGTTTGAGTATCTCGCTGCGGGCAAGCCGGTGGTGAGCACGCCCATCGCGGCGTTGACCAGCGAGCCGCTGGATGACGTGCTGACGTATGCCGACTCGGCAGCGGACTTCGCCGAGGCGATCGACCGCCTGTTGCGTGACAACACGCCCGAACTCATCAGTCGTCGGCAAGCGATCGCGCGGGACTATTCATGGGACCGCCGCTTTCCGCAATTGCACGACATTGCCCGGCAGCTCGTCGCGAGTCGCACCGCCGCTGCGCCGGTCGCGTGATCGGCTGCCGTTATATGCGAAACCGCGCCCGCAGTGTGGGCGGCATCATCGGGCACGCATCAGTCGGCTGGGCGAACAGCCGTCGGCGAACCGCCGCGATTTGGCTGTACACCGCGTCGCACAACGGCGCGGGCAATGCCTGGCCCAGCATCGCCGCCACCCGCCACAACCCGCCGAGGCGATCGAGGATGTAAAGCACCGCCGCCGACTGTACGAGCAGTTCGCCATCGCCGCGGCGGACGATGATCGAGTCAGGCAGCGTCTCGCGCTGCGCTGCCGACACGTGCTCGCGAAAATGTTCGCTGTCCAACGGCGAAAGCACGAACTGCTCACCCTTCACATCTTCCGCGAGCACAAACCGCACCCAGCGATGGCATAGCCCGCAATGGCCGTCGTAGTACACCGTCGCCGGCGGCGTCGATGGTTGGCTCCGGGGCCGGGCCGGCAGCCACAACGGGTTGAACGCCAGCAGATGCACCGCCGTCAGCGCGAGCGCCAGCGCCCAGTACCCCGCCAACGGCAGCACGAGCAGGTTCACCCCCAGCGTGAGCGACCATGCCAGCCGACGGTTCCGCCGCGACAGCGCCAACGGCCCGAACGCTAACCATGTGCCCAGCAGCAACCACGTCAGTCCGCGCCCCAACCATTCGGGCATCGTGCCCACCCAGGGCAGCACGGCCCATTGCCCATCGTCATAAAACAACGCCTCCGCCAGCCGCCACGCTTCGTCGCGCAACAGCAGCACGCCCCCACCGACGTAAACCAACCCCATCGCCAGCCACAATCTGCGGAACAGCCACGATGGAAACTGCCACTCGCCCCCCGGATCCAACCGGCCGCGCGCGTCAAGCGACCCGTACGGCGTCGGCCCCGCCCACGCCAGCCGAGCGTGCACCGCCAACATCACCACCAGCACCATCGGCCCGAGCACCGCCAGGCTCTCCCACACGCGCGGGTAGTCCAGCAACAGCGTCAGCAACAGCAGCCCCAATGTGAGCGCCACCGTCACCTCACGCCCACGCCACCCGACCGCAAACGCCGCCGCGAGCATCAGCAGCATGAGCCCCACAAGTATCTGCACCACGCCGCCCGCCGCGATCGCGCTGCCCACCACCACTGCGACGATCGCGGCGGTGAGCACGCGCACCAAGCTGTATTGTCCGCCCGTCCATCCGTTTGCCATGTCAATCATTCCATTACCCGAAGCCCACGGATTCAATCCGTGGGCGTCACCCACTTGAAACCTGAAACCAACCCCCTCGCTCAACAATAGCCGTCTCATCCGGTACGATAGAGCAAAACGACCTGATTTAAGAATCACCACGACCGTTTTCGGAGACACCGCCATGGATCGTCAGCAGCTACAGCAACTCGTGAGCAAGACCATCGAAGCCCAGCCGGTCACCGACCTGCACACCCACTGCTACACGCCCGGCTTCGGCCACGCGGCGGACGGCACGGGCAAGGGCCTGCTGCTGTGGGGCATCGACGAATTGGTGACCTACCACTACCTCGTCGCCGAGGTTTACCGCATCGTGCCCGCGAGCGAATTGCCTTACGACAAGTTCTGGGCGATGAGCAAGACCGAGCAGGCCGACCACATCTGGAAGCACGTCTTCGTCGAGCGCACGCCCATCAGCGAAGCCTGCCGTGGCGTGTTGACCACGCTGAAGAAGCTTGGTCTGGACCCGAACGAAAAGACGCTTGAGCCTTACCGCAAGTGGTTCGCGCAGCAGGATGCCGACAGCTACATCGACAAGGTGATGCAGATCGCCAACGTCGACAGCATCACGATGACCAACGAAGTTTTCTCCGACCACGAGCGAGGCATCTGGGAGTCGAACCCGGCCGTGGGCGACGACCCGCGATTCGAAGCCGTGCTTCGCATCGACAAGCTGCTTCGCGATTGGCCGGCGGCGGTGAAATGCCTCGCCGAGCTTGGCTATGAAGTCACCGAGCAGTTCAGTCAGCAGACGATCGACGAGACCCGCCGCTTCCTCAACGACTGGCTGGACCGGATGAAGGCGGTCTATGTCGCGATGAGCCTGCCGCCGGAGTTCCGCTACCCCGATCCGCAGAACAAGTCGGGCAACACGTTCATCGAGAAGGTGCTCATGCCGACGCTGGCCGAGCGTGGCCTGCCGTGGGCGATGATGATCGGCTCGCGCATGCAGGTGAACCCCGCGCTCAAGGACGCGGGCGACATGGTCGGCAAGTCCGACATCCTCAGCGTCGTCAACCTCTGCGCCCGCTTTCCCGACAACAAGTTCATGGTCACCATGCTCAGCCGGGAGAACCAGCACGAGCTTTGCGTCGCGGCCCGCAAGTTCGGCAACCTGATGTTGTTCGGCTGCTGGTGGTTCCTCAACAACCCGTCCATCATCGAAGAGATGACCCGCGAACGCATCGAACTGCTGGGCACGAGCTTCGCCCCGCAACACTCGGATGCGCGCATCCTCGACCAACTGATCTACAAGTGGGACCACTCGCGGAAGATCATCGCTAACGTGCTGGTCGACAAGTACGCCGACTTGGTCGACGCGGGCTACAACGTCACCGCCGATCATGTCCAGCGCGACGCCCGGCTACTGCTGCGTGACAACTTCCGCAACTTCTGCCAACCCACGCCCGCCACCGCGTCGGCGTAAGCATCGCGCAGCAAATGATCAGGCATGACGTTTCCGCGCTCGCGGCCCCGCGAAACGCGCCGCGTGAAGCCACCGTTAGCGCATTCCACGGCCGCTACGTTTGGCTTGAGGATGCTCTAAATCTGACAATCTGAATCACACATCCCGCACGCAGCGAAACCCCGCGTTCGTTGTCGTGCTGTCGGGCATGTTCCCCGTCCGCGCCGCTACGCGGTAGCGATTGCAGTAGCTGCGGTGACAGAGATAGCTGCCGCCCTTCTGCAGCTTATGCGTCTGCCCGCCATCGTTCGTCAGCGGCCCCGTCGGGTTGTCACGCGTCTCAGGCGACGCTTCGACATGCCACGCCGGGTCGAACCACTCCGTGCACCACTCCCACACGTTGCCCGACGTGTTATGCAGCCCGTAGTCGTTCGCGGGGAACGCATCAACCGGACACGTACCGGCGAACCCGTCCTCGGCCGTGTCCCGTTCGGGAAACTTGCCCTGCCAGATGTTGCACATATGCTTGCCCGTCGGCGTCAGCTCATCGCCCCACGGATAGATCCGCTGGTCGTGCCCGCCTCGCGCCGCGAACTCCCACTCGGCCTCAAACGGCAGCCGCTTGCCCGCCCACTGCGCGTAGCGAAGCGCATCGTTCCACGAAATATGCACCACTGGATAGTCCGCTAGCCCCTTCAGGTCCGACCGCTCGCCGAACGGCTTACGCCAACACGCCCCCGGCACCGCGATCCACCACGTCAAGCCGACCACCGCGTTGGTCTTCTTCATCCGATTGGCGAACTTGCTCGGCAAGTGCGTATGAAACACGAACGACCAGCCGAACGCCTCCGCGTCGGTCCGGTAGCCGGTGTCATTGACGAACTTTTCAAACGCGGCGTTCGTGACACACGTCGCATCGATATAAAACGGCCGCACGCTCACCTCGCGCACCGGCCCTTCGCCGTCGGCCTCCCATTGCTGGTCGGAGTCCGTGCCCATGCGAAACGTCCCGCCGGACAGCTTGATCATGCCGTCGGTCGAGCCGATGTCAGCGTGGCGGATCGGCTCGGCGGTCGGTACGTCGACCATCGGCACCGGCGAGCCGTCGGCCGTGGCCGAGCCCTGCCGCGCCGCGACCGTCGCGCTCGCTGCCTGCCGATCGCCCGGCGTGCAGCATGCTTTCTTCGGCGGTTGGTTGGACGGAGTAAGCGAAAGACTCATAACCCACGATTTTACCACACTGCCCCACCCATTTAGCCGCGTCGCTTGCGACGCGCTTCGAAATCATCCCGAAAGCGCGTTGCAAGCGACGCGGCTAAATGGCCGAAGCCTTCAAACCCGCACCGGCAGCCCCGCAGCGGCGAGTTGCTGCTTCGTCTCGGCGATCGTGTACTCGCCATAGTGAAAAATGCTCGCCGCCAGCACCGCGTCGGCCCGCGTCTGCTTGAGCACGTCAATCATGTGAGCCGGGCTGCCACACCCGCCCGACGCCACCACGGGCACGTCCACCGCGTCGCCAACGAGTTTCGTCAGCTCCACGTCGTAACCCGTCTTCACACCGTCGGCGTCCATCGACGTGAGCACGATCTCACCCGCGCCCAGCTCCACAACACGCTTCGCCCACGCGATCGGGTCCAGGCCCGTAGGCGTCCGCCCGCCATGCGTGTGCACCTCGAAGACCATCGGCTGACCGTCGGGCCCGCGCCGCTCGCTCGGCGTCCCGGCCCGGCCGGTACGCTGCTTGTAGTCGTCCGCCGGCACGCGCTTGGGGTCGATGTTCACCACCGTCGCGCACCTGCCGAACCGCCTGGCCGTCTGCTGCACGATCTCCGGCGAAACCACCGCGGCCGTGTTGATGCTCACCTTTTCCGCCCCGGCCTGCACCAGCTCGGTCACGTCGTCAATCGTGCGAATCCCGCCCCCCACCGTAAACGGCATGAAGCACTGCTCCGCCACGCGACGCACCACATCGTGCATGATGCCCCGCTTTTCGTGGCTGGCGGTGATGTCGAGAAACACCAGCTCATCCGCGCCTGCCTCGTCGTACGCGCGCGCGACGTCCACGGGGTCGCCTGCGTCGCGCAGGTCGACGAAGTTCACGCCTTTGACCACTCGGCCGCCGTGGACGTCCAGACACGGAATGATTCGATGACTTAACACAATGGGAAGTTTAGCAGTTTCGGGTTTCGAGTTTCGAGTTGATTGGTCGTTGTGCTACGCTTAGCTGCCTTTAAGGAGCAAAACCATGGCAAGCATCACCGGCTTTCACCACGTTGCAATCCGCGTCCGCGACTTCGACCGATCCGTCGCGTTCTACACCGAAGTGCTCGGCTTCAAACCCAAGATCGCCTGGCAGGACGCCCCCAAGCGCGCGATCATGCTCGACACGGGCGATGGCAACTACCTCGAAATCTTCGAGCGCCCCGAGCAGGCCCCGCCCCCTGCGGACGAAGGCGCGATTCTCCACTTCGCCCTGCGCACCGACGACACGGACGCCGTGCTGGAAAAGGCCCGTGCCGCAGGCTGCCAGGTGACGATGGAGCCCAAGGCAGTAGATATCCCCAACAAGCTGCCCGGCGTCGAAACACCCGTACCCGTGCGCATCGCGTTCGTGAAGGGCCCCGAAGGCGAAATCGTGGAGTTCTTCCAGAACGAACTGACGTGAGATGCACTTGATCCAGACGCGGAGCAATGAAGCTTAAGCTCCACGATCCTGGGCGGGCGAACGTTCGGTTCATCACGGGCGCGTCGCGTTGATCCACTTCATGAGCTGCGGCTTCGCGAACGTGTTGATGACGTCTTCACGTTTCGCCCCCGCGCGGCGAGCGGTGAGCACGCCGTAGATCAATTGATCAAGGTCCGCCGGGCCGTGGGCGTCGGTGTTGATCGAAAGCTTCACGCCATGTTCGAGTGCAAGCCGGGCGTGCGTGTCGCGCAGGTCGAGGCGATAGTGGTTGGCGTTGATCTCCATCGCAATACCGCGCTGCGCAGCAGCTTCGACGAGCTTTTTCATGTCGGGGTGCAGCCCCGCCCGGCGGTTGACGATGCGGCCGGTCGCGTGGCCGAGGATGGTCACATAGCGGTTTTCAATCGCTTTGAGCAGCCGCTTCGTGGCTTTGGCCGGCTCTTGCGCGAGCGAAGCGTGTGGCGACGCGACGACAATGTCCAGCTCGCGCAGCAGGCTGTCGGGGTAATCGAGCTTGCCGTCGATGAGGATGTCCACCTCCGAGCCGGCGAGCACGTTGATCTTCCCTTTCATCTCCTTCGCCACGGCCCGGACGTCTTCGATGTGCTTCTCCAGCCGCTCGGCGTTGAGGCCGTTGGCTTGCACCTGACCCTTCGAGTGATCCGTGATGGCGACCGTGTGAAACCCGCGGTCCGCAGCGGCGGCGGCCAACTCGCGGATGCTCCAATGCCCATCGCTGGCGGTCGTATGAGCATGCAGCTCCGCTTGAATCTCTTGCAGTTCGACAAGCTCGGGCAGCGTGTCCTTTTCAGCACGAGCAATCTCGTCGCGAGCCTCGCGCAACTCCGGCGGAATGTACGCCAGATCAAGCGCCTTGTAGACCGCTTCCTCGGTCTTGCCTGCGACGCGCGTCTCGCTGTCTTCCTTGTATAAGCCATACTCGCTGAGCTTGAGCTTGCGCGCGATCGCACGCTCGCGCAGGCGGACGTTGTGATCCTTCGAGCCGGTGAAGTAAAGCAGCGCCGCCCCGGCCGCCTCCGGCTCGATCACGCGCAAATCCACCTGAATATGCCGCCCCGCCCCGGTGCGGGCGCGGACGCTGGTCTTGGTTGCCCCCTTGAGAATCACCTCTTCAACGACTTCGAGCTTCACGAACGCGTTACTGATCGTCTCGCCCTGCTTCGGGTCGGCAATGGCAAGCAGGTCCAGGTCGCCCACCGTTTCCCTGCCGCGTCGCAGCGAGCCGGCGTAGTGCACCGCCTCGACCGGCTCCAGGCCGCGCAGCTGATGCACGAACCAATTGGCCAGCGGCATCGCCTCGCCGATGCGGATGCGCTGGTGGGCCGTCTCCGCGAAGGCAAGGTTCTTCTTGATGTTCTCCAGCGTCTTCTTGCCCATGCGGGGCAGCTTTTCAAGTTCGCCCGTGTCGAGCTTCTTCTTTAGGGTGGCGGTATCAGTGACGCCGCCCTGCTGCCAGAGTGTGGCGACCGACTTCGGGCCGAGGCCGGGGATATCGAGCAGCTTGATCACACCCGCGGGGACTTCCTTGATGAGCTTTTCGTGTTCGTCGATCCTGCCGTGGTCCAGGTATTCGCGGATGCGGTCGGCCGTGCCCGAGCCGATGCCGTCGAGCTTGCTGAGCCTGCCCGGATCGATGCCCGCCACGTCCTCGCCAAGCTCCTGCAACGAGCGGGCGGCGCGTTGGAAGGCGTTGACACGGAAGCGATTGCCGCCGAGCAACTCGGTCACGTCGGCCATCTGCTGAAAGATCGCGGCGAGGGTGGTGTTGTTGCCGGGCATGGGAAAAGCTTAGATGCTGGCCCCGAGGGCAACAAGTACCCGCCCCGAGCCGGCGTGAGGCTTGAGGCTTGAGCGACTTAAGTCGCTCAGCCTTTGGGACATCCCCCTCACGCCTCACGCCCCGGGCCCCTACCAAGCCCCGCCCCACCGCACACCACGCCAGTCGACGATTTCGCTATACTGCCCGGTTCGCACCGGACCTGTGAACCCAGCCTGATATGAGGTGCCCCCGTGGCCGAGCGCAAGACGATCGTAGGCGGTAACTGGAAGATGAACACCAACCGCGCCGAGGCCTCAGACCTCGCTGGCGCGGTGTCTGAGGGCTTTACCAACGGCGACCAGGCCGACGTGTTCGTCTGCCCGCCGTTTCCCTACCTCATCCCGGTCGCCGAGCGACTGTCGGCCAATAACGGCAACCTCGTGCAACTGGGCGCTCAGAACTTCTATCACGAGCCCAACGGCGCGTTCACCGGCGAGGTCAGCCTGGCCATGCTCCAGGACCTCGGCGTGTCCACCGTCCTCACCGGCCACAGCGAGCGTCGCCACGTGATCGGCGAAACCGATGTGCTGATTAACGAAAAGACACTTGCAGCGCTCGAAGCCGGGCTTCAGGTGGTTCTGTGCATCGGCGAAACGCTGGAACAGCGCGAGGCGGGCAAGACCAACTTCGTCAACGCCGCCCAGCTCAGCTACGGGCTCGCCGGCGTCACGGCCGAGCAGATGGCCGACGTCGTCATCGCCTACGAGCCGGTCTGGGCCATCGGTACCGGCAAGACCGCCACGCCCGAAGATGCTCAGAAGGCTCACCAGTTTATCCGTGAAGTGCTTACTCACGGGATGTTTAACGAAACTGTTGGCCAGAGTGTGCGTATTCAATATGGCGGCTCAATGAAGCCCGCCAACGCGAAAGAACTACTCAGCCAGCCTGACATCGACGGCGGCCTGATCGGCGGCGCAGCCCTGAAGGCCGACGACTTCCTCGCCATCGTCAACGCCGGCTAAAACCAAAGCCTACTTCCCGTACACCGGACCCTCGACATGTTCCTCACGCTCTCCTTCCTGACATCGTTGCTGGCGATCGCCTTCTTTGCGACCTGCCTGCTCATGGTCCTCGTCATCCTCATCCAGAAGCCCAAGGGCGGCGGCCTCGGCAGCGCGTTCGGCGGCGGCGGCGGCGGCGGCACGGAAACCGCCGCGTTCGGCGCCAAGACCGGCGACGTGCTCACCTGGGTCACCGTCGGCTGCTTCGTCCTCTTCCTCCTGCTGGCGATGGGCCTGACCTGGACCATCCGCGCCGAGGTCGCCCCCGACCCGATCACCCCCGTTCAGCAGACCGCGCCCGCCCCCGGCACCACCGGCACCCCCGGCACGCCCGAAGCCCCGGCCGAGGGCGAGGGCGAAGCCGCACCCGAGGCCGACCCCGAAGCCGACCTCCCCCAACAGGCCCCCGTCACGCCGCCGCCGGCCCATGCCGACCCGGCCAACGACGTGCCGGACGAGCCGGTCACTGACGAACTGCTCCCCGAAGCCCCCGAGCAGCCGGCTGTGCCCGAAGACGCCGAGCCGCTGCTTGAAGACGAGGCCGAGAACACCAACGCCGACGACGGCGCCGCAGAGGCCGAGCCGACCGACGACTGATCATCCCGGCCGCCCCGCTTCCGGGCATGAAAAGCCGCTCATAGACGTCGCCGCTCTCAAGGCGAGGGTGGCAACCGGCCGATTTAATGGGAGAAGCCGTAGCTCCGCGCCGCCCGGCAACGTGCCGTGCAGCCCAGTCCGACCGTTCCCTGGCGGTCATCGGGATGTCGCATGATCTTTGCGTCAGTCCGACGCCGCCGCTGACCCTGCCCGCCCATGATCCGATCGATGACAGGCTACGGCGACGCGTCCACCCAGGTGGACGGCATGCACTTCGCAGTCGAACTGCGCAGCCTCAATAACAAATACTTCAAAGCCGCCCTCCGCCTGCCCGAGTCCATTGCGGGCCTCGAAGCCGAGCTCGAAGCCGCGCTGCGCAAACGCGTCACCCGCGGCTCGCTCACCGTCACCGTCAAGCTCCGCCTCAGCGACGCCCACGCCGCCAGCCGGGTCAACGACGCCGCACTGCTGACCTACCTCGACCACCTGGAAACCATCCACAGCAAGATCAGCGACCACTCGGTCCACATCGACCTGACGCAGTTGCTCGCCCTGCCCGGCGTGCTCCAGCCCAGCGAAGATGAAGAGTCACTGGTCAGCCACGCCCGGCCGGTCGTGCTCAAATTGCTCGACCAGGCGTGCGACAAGCTGATGGCCATGCGTGTACGGGAAGGTAAATCGCTCGCGGAAGACTTGCTCACGCATCGGGATCTGATCCGCAATCGTCTGGAAATCATTCGCGAACGCGCCCCGGTGGTCATTGACGAATATCATCAACGGCTGCGATCGCGCATCGACGAACTCACCGCCCAGGCGAAGATGAAAATCGCCGAGCACGACCTGATCCGCGAGGTAGCGCTCTTCGCCGACCGCGCGGACATCTGCGAGGAACTCAGCCGAACCGCCGGCCACCTGGAGCAGTTTGAACAGATTCTCGATTCGAAGAAAGACGCGCCCTCCGGCCGAACGCTGGACTTCCTCTCGCAGGAGCTGCTTCGCGAAGCGAACACCATCGCGAGCAAGAGCAACGATGCGACCATCAGCCGGGCCATCGTGGAAGTCAAAAGCGCGATTGATCGCATCAAGGAACAGGTGCAGAATGTTGAGTGACGGGGAATTTCGGATTTGGGATTTCGGATTTCGAATGTTTCGAAATGCGTGAATCTCGAACCCGAAAATTGGAAATCCCAAATCCGAAATTTGAGATGCCATGCCCGAAGACCCGTCCAAAGCCAGCAAGTCGGCATCGAGTTCGATCGGTAGTGACGTCGTGGCCATCTCGGGCAACGCCGGCGCCAGCGGAGCCGACGTGTCGTCGGCGGCGAGCACTGCGAGCGCTTCGAGTCGGCCGGGCGGCTCGGGACGAGCAAAGTTCGGCACGTCCGAACTCGCGATCGTGCTCTCGCATTACGACATCGGGGTCGTCGAGGCGATCCAGGAATTCCCCCGCGGCTCGCGTAAAGCACCCAAGCTGCTGGTCAAGGCGGAGACCGGCCGATACCTGCTCAAACGCCGGGCCCGCGGCAAGAACGACGCAGAGAAGGTCGCATTCTGTCACGCATTGCAGATCCACCTCGCCGACCGGCAATTCCCCCTGCCGCACCTGATCGGCACGCGACGCGACAACAACTCGATGCTCCAGTGGCAAAACCACATCTACGAGCTGTTCGAGTACATCCGCGGCGCCGGCTACGACGCGTCGCTTGAAGCCACCGGCGACTCGGGCAAGATCCTCGGCCTGTTCCACCGGCTGCTTCGCAACTTCAAGTCCCGCTATCAGCCCTCGCAGGGCTCGTATCACGCCACGCGAACCGTCAACAGTGCCGTGCAGCAGATCCCCCGCCTCCTCGCCCGCGGCCCGGCCAGCGACAAGGTCAACGAGATCAAAAAGCTGCTGGACGTGTTGCTCGCCAGCTACGAAAACGCCGCCGAGCGGGTCAACAGCCTCGGC
Source organism: Phycisphaerales bacterium AB-hyl4 (assembly GCA_041821185.1). Taxonomy (NCBI): domain Bacteria; kingdom Pseudomonadati; phylum Planctomycetota; class Phycisphaerae; order Phycisphaerales; family Phycisphaeraceae; genus Natronomicrosphaera; species Natronomicrosphaera hydrolytica. Next base: position 401,354 of record JBGUBD010000004.1, read on the forward strand.
CTGCCGAACTGGCCCGCCCAGACCGTGCACAGCGACTGGCACCCGGGCAACATGCTCTTCCGCGGCTCGCGCGTGGTGGCGGTGATCGACTACGACTCGGCCCGCATCCTGCCGCGCGTGCTCGACGTGGCGAACGGCGCATTGCAGTTTTCCATCATCGGCGGCGGCGATGACCCGATCAACTGGCCGGCCTACATTGACGAGTCCCGCTACCGCCGATTCCTCCGCGGCTACGACAGCGTGCCCGACGCGATGCTCAGCCATGTGGAGCTTAAGAGCGTGCCCTGGCTGATGGTCGAAGCACTGGTCGCCGAGGCGGTGATCCACATTGCCGCCACGGGCAGCTTCGCCCACCTAGACGGCCTGGCGTTCCTGAAAATGGTCGAACGCAAGATCGGCTGGATTCAAAAGCACGCCAACCACCTCGTCCAGGCCGCCGCAGATTGATCACAGCCGTCCCGTCTGGGGGATGGGTTCCTGGTTTCTGGTTTAGGGTTCCAAGTCATCGACCAGCCCGTTTCAGTGAAGCGGTAAAGGTTGAGCGTGGCTCCAGTCCCACCAGTAACCTGGCCACGCTGAGCACCAACCAGAAACGAGAACCCCCAAACCAGAAACCCTTTCTCCCCCCGGCATGCCTTTTGCTGCCATACCCCCCCGAGGCCGGGAATAACCGGTCTCGTTGGTGGATTTTGCAAAAGGGCGCTCGTTTTTTGGAAGCATTCTAAAAAAGAGAACTGGCTCGTGGGTTGCTCCGTACTAAATACAGTTCGCTGGCGACACCCGGTCGCCGGCCGGCAGGGGAAGGCTGGACCACCTTGATTGCACGAACTGCACGAGGGGTTCCCCACGAGATCCGAGTTGGTCGAATGCCGCCGACGACGGGCGTCATCCGGAAAAGGGCTCGGCTGTGCCCGGCCCTGACGTTTACCGAAGGCAGGATGTCATGACGAAACTAACGCACCCCCATTCTCCACTGGCGCAGGCGCGCAAGCATCAGCAGGTCAGCTTGTCGCGCTCGCAGCGGCCGCTGAACATCCGCGATCAGGCCACACTGAAACGGCTGCTGACCGAGAAGTTCGAGCACGTGCACGACGAATTGTTCGATCTGCCCGAAGCTGAGGCGATGCGCAAGGTCTTTGACGAAGCACCGCCTATCCAGAAGCCGGACACCAGTTGGTATCACCCGGTGATGGACAACGCCACGCAAGTACGGGCAGGCAAGAACGTGGGCACCGTGCTGCTGAGCGCGAAGGAAGAGCGGGCGCTATTCCTTCAGTTCAACTACTGCCGGTTCCGCACCGTGCAGTGGCGGGACAGGTTCATCGAGCAGGATGAGATCGACCCCGACGAAGGCCGTGAAGCGCTCATCTGGTTCCACAAGTCCGAGGCGTTCCGCGATCAGATCGCGCAGACGAACCTCGCCCTTGTGCTGGCGATGGCCAAGCGGACCCGCATGAGCGAAGTCGACTTCGCTGATCTGGTCAGCGAGGGGAATATGGCCCTGCTGCGAGCGGTCGACAAGTTCGACGTGTCGCGCGGGTTCAAGTTCTCGACGTATGCCTGCCGTGCGATCCTCAAGGCGTTCTCGCGAAGCGGCGTGAAGCTGAGCAAGTATCGGCAGATGTTCCCAACGGACTTCGACCCCAAGCTGGAGAAGTCCAACTACATGGAGAAGAAGCGCGAGACGCACGAGGACGAGTGCGTCGACGAGCTTCGGCAGATCATCCGAAGCAACCGCGCGGACCTGTCCGACATCGAGCAGGAAGTCATTCAGCACCGCTTCGCGATCGATCGTGACAGCGGCAAGGGTGACGAGCAGGGGCAGGCGTTGACGCTCGAACAGGTCGGCCGAATCATCGGCGTCACGAAGGAACGCGTCCGTCAGATTCAGAACAAAGCGCTGGAGAAAATTCGCCAGACGCTGGAATCTGATTTCCTTGAATGACAAGTCGCGATCGCCGATTAAACAATCAAAGATCCTCCGCAGCCGTGGGCGTCCTGTCTACGGCTGTTTTTTGTGGGGTGATTGAACTCGCAGATAAAACGGATTGCCCATCAAACTCGGACTTTGTGCATGAGGCGAAGCCCACTGCGTGACGCCGTGGGCTTCCATCACACCCGGAATTCATGTCCGACCCGTATTAAACATGATTCACCGCATCACGCCGTCAGCTGTGAAGGGGGTATTCAGTCGACGTCATTCCCCTCCGTAGGGAGAATGAGGCGGAAGTCCATGCCGCCGGTGGTCAGGGGGTGGGCTTCGATGCGGCCGCCGTGGGCCTCGGCGATGGAGTGACTTATCGGCAGCCCCATGCCCATGCCGCGCTGCTTGGTGGTGAAGAACGGCTCGAAGATATGATCGAGCTGATGCTTCGGGATACCGTAGCCGTTGTCGCGAACGCTGATCTGCACATGAGCGTCATCGATCACCTCGCTGGCGAGACACAACTTTCGTTCAGGGGTCGGCGTCCGGTCCATCGCCTCCATCGCGTTGCGCATCAGGTTCAGCAGCACCTGTTCGATCTGCACCGGGTCGGCGGCGATCTGAGGCAAGTTGTCCATCAATGCCAGATCGATCTGGACCGATTGATGTCGCAGTTCGGGCTCGATCAACTCGATCGCGCCCCGTATCAGCTCATTTACGTCAACGAGGGTGCGCTGCGGTTCGCGTTTACGGACGAATCGGCGTAGCCGACGAATGATCTGGCTTGCACGGTCGGCCTGCGCCGCGACGCGGCCGAGCAAGTCGCGCGACGCCTCGGGGTCGAGCGGCGTATCGCCGATGCGGTTGAGAGCTCCTTGCACATAGCTGCTGATCGCCGCTAACGGCTGGTTCAACTCGTGTGCCAGTTCCGAGGCGAGTTCGCCCATCGTGCTCAGTCGGCTGACATGAATCAGCTCGGCCTGGCGTTGACGGGCGAGTTGCTCGGCTTGCTTCTGGGCGGTGATGTCGCGTTGGATCGAGACCCAGTGCGTAATTCGGCCGTGCTCGTCGCGTACTGGACCGATGTGCCAGCTGAGCACATACTCGCCGCCGTCTTTGCGGTAGTTGAATGTCTCGCCCTGGAACGGCTTGCCTTGTGACAGCTGCGTGCGGAGTTGGTCGAGCACCGCCCGGCTGGTACGCGAGCCCTGGAGCATACGCGGCGTCTTACCGATGACCTCCTCGCTGGTGTAGCCGGTCATCCGTTCAAATGCGGGGTTGGCGTACTCGATCCGCGGGCCTGGCCTTTCGAGTTGCGCGTCGGTGATCAGTACGGCTTCGTCGGCCTGCTTCACGGCCGACTCGATCAAACGCAACTGTTGCTCGGCCCTTCGCCGCTCGGTGATGTCGCGGGTCACGGCGATCAACTCCGTGACTGCGCCCGTCGCCGGGTCATTCACCGCCCGGCCGGTCACTTCCGCCCAGATGTAGCTGCCGTCGCGCCGTCGCTTACGAAACACCGCCGGCCCACCGATACCGGTGTCCTGCAACTGCTGGCGGACCTCGCGGAGGATCGGCTCGTCGTCTGGGTGAACGCCGGCAAACGCGGACTTGCCCAGCAGCTCTTCCGGCTTGTAGCCGAGCATCGGCAGGCAACTCGGCGAGACGTAACGGTACGAGCCATCGGGCCCGTGGCGAGAGATCATGTCGCTGGCGTGCTCGGCCAGCAGGCGATACCGCGCTTCGCTCTCGCGCAGCGCCTGGGCGACCGCCTCATGCGCGGCGAGCCGTTTTTCGAGCGCGTCGCGTGCGTCGGTCAGTTCCTGTGTGCGTTCGCGAACCCGCCGCTCGATTTCCTGCTCGACCGCCTCCGCATCCGTTAGCCGACCTTTCGACTTGACGCCCTTGCCCCCACCCGGTTCGTCGCGCTTCTGCGACATCAGTCTGCCCTTTCCACCCCCCCGTTAAGACCCAGGCTCGCTCGCCAGCGGCATTCACCGGCCAACTGCTTTGGCTCCACTGACGACATGCTGGCGTGCGCCAAACCTGAGAATACAAAAGCTCACTTTTAAATAACACTAGCACGCGCGTAAGGGTCGCACAACACGTGACGAATAAAGGTTTTCAGCAATAGCGATGGCGAAGCGTTATCATCCGCAGCCGGGGAAGCTGGCAAGCGAGGCACGGGCGAGGGTAGCCTTTCCGGAGCGATGGCATCATGTCAAACATGCCTGAAATCGAAGAGCCGGTGTGGCGGAAACAGTGGTTCCAGCGGCTGCTGGTGGTGCTGGTGGCAGCGGCGACGGCGGTGCTGGTCGTGCCGCCGGTGCTGGCGCTGCTGTATGCCGTGCGACCGGTGCTGCTGCCGGTGATGATCGGCCTGGCGCTGGCGTACACGGTGAATCCGCTGGCGACGTGGCTGCATCGGCGTTGGCGCGTGCCCCGGCCGGTAACGGCGGTGGTGACGATGGCGGCGGTCGTGGTGGCGGTGCTCGGGCTGAGCGCGTATCTCGTGCCGAAACTGGTGACGCAGACAAGGCAGTTCATCCGCGACTTGCCCGGCTATGCCGAGGCACTGGCAAACCATCTGGCTGGCCGATTCGAATTGGATCTCGAACAAGTCGTGGCCCGCATCGAAGAGCGAGCACGCGGGCTGCTGGCGGGCGATGGCCAGGAACTGGACTTTGGCGCGATCGGCGCTGCGGTGTGGCAGTGGCTGGACGTTGGGCTGGGCGTGATCGGCACGACGATCGGCCTGGCGACATATCTCGTCGTCGCGGCGGTGGTGGTATTTTTCTGCTTTTTCTTCTTCGTATGGAAATTTGACGGCATTGTGCGTTGGTTCGCACCGTTCGTGCCGGCCAGGCATCAGCCGCGCACATTCGAAATCGTGGGCATGATGGACAAGTCGGTGTCGGCGTTCATCCGTGGTCGGCTGATCCAGGCGACGGTTGTGGCGGTCGTGTTGAGTGTGGGGTGGTGGATCGTGGGCGTGCCCTACTGGTTGCTGCTGGGCATCGGGTCGGGATTTCTCAACCTGATTCCCTACGCGGCGGTGGTGGGCTGGCCGGTGGCGGTGGGGTTGACCTGGCTGGACAGCCTGACGGCGGGCGGGGCGAGCGAGGTCGCCAACGGAGCAGCGGCGGCGGGCGACGCGGCGGCGAGCGGGTTTGACCTGTGGGGCATTGTGATCTGGCCGAGCGTGGTGTACCTGATCGCACAGGGGCTCGACGGCTGGGTGATCGAACCGGTCGTGCAAGGCCAGGCGACAAACCTCGACCCACTGACCGTGCTGCTGGTGGTGCTGCTGGGTGGGTCGCTGCTGGGGCTGCTGGGGTTGCTGATCGCGATCCCGTTGGCGGCGTGCATCAAAATCCTCGCCAAGGAGGTGCTGCTGCCGAGGCTTCGGCAGTGGGCGGCGGCGGAGGCTTAGCAAGACAACGCGGTTTCACGGCTACAACATTTAGCCGCGGGCCTTGGCCCGCGCTCTTTGGGGCGATCGACCGAACGCGCGGGCCAAGGCCCGCGGCTAAATGGGGCCAAGCTGCGTATTCGCGACTAATGCGGTGAATGCATCATCGGCGGGCATCGACGTCGGCTTTGACGCGGGCCTAGAATCATGCATGGCCGAGGCGCTGACGATTGATTTTGACAGCCCGGTGCCGCTTTTCCCGCTGGCGAACTGCGTGCTGTTGCCGCATGCGGTCGTGCCGTTGCACATCTTCGAGCCGCGGTATCGGGCGATGACGCGCGAGGCGTTGGACGAGGCGGGGCTGGTTGCGATGGCGGTGTTTGCCGGCGATGGGTGGAAGCAGGACTACACGGGCAACCCGGCGATACGCGAGCATGTCTGCGTGGGCTACCTGGTTCGGCATGAGAAGCTGCCGGGCGGCCGATTCAATGTGTTGATGCAGGGCATTTGCCGAGCAAAGGTGGTGCGCGAGTTGGAGCATGAGCCTTATCGGCTGGCGATGCTTGAGCCGACGGAGGTCGAAGCACCGATGGAGATTGATCTGTCGGAGCATCGCACGCGGATCGAGTCGATGCTCAACGAGCCGGCGCTGAAGTCGCTGGCGTCGGTGCACGCGATGCACCGTTGGCTGAGCGAAGACCTGCCGACGTCGGCGATGATCGACCTGGCGGCATTGACGCTGAGTCAGATGGTGGACGAGCGTTACGCGATGCTCGCAGAGCCGGACGCGGACAGGCGGGCGCTATGGCTGGAGCAGTATCTGCGCAAGCTGCGCGAGCTGGTCGAGCAGGCGGATCGGCTGGGGTCGGGCAAGATGGAGGGAGAGCGGTATACGGTTTATCTGAACTGACCGCGGAGGTGGAATTGCTGATTGCTGATTGCTGATTGCTGATTGCCGGCGGAGCGTATGTGTGGGCATCAGTGAGGGGAAGGTGGGCTGGCCCGCTTGCCGGCGAGAGGCGACCTATAATGGTCGTCTATGCCTGCTTCCACTGCATTGATCGTCGGCTGCGGCTACCTCGGCCGTGGGCTTGCCGCCCGGCTCGTTGAGTTGGGGCAGGTTGTTTATGGCACGACGCGTTCGCCGGACAAGGCCCGCCAGCTTGCGGCGTTGGGCGTACGGCCGATGCTGGTGCACATCACACAGCCCGTCACGCTCGCAGCGCTCACGCCGGCGATCGAGGCGGAGTCATTGGACGTTTACCACATGATCCCGCCCGGTCGGCCGGGCCAGTCGCCGTCGCCGCGACAGGTCGTGCTCGGCGGGATTGCCCACGTCGTCAAGGCGCTGCGGCGGGCGAACGTGCGGCGGGCAGTGCTCGTCAGCTCATCCGCGGTGTACGGCCAGCGCAACGGTCAACTGGTGGACGCCGACACGCCGGCAAAGCCGATCGACGAACGGGGCCGGCTGTTGCTCGAAGGTGAGCAGCTCTGGCTCGCGGCGGGCGAGGCGTTTCACGTCGTTCGGCTGGCTGGGCTGTACGGGCCCGGCCGAGTCGTCGGCCTCAAGGCGGTGCACGACGGCTCGCCGCTGGTGGGCAACCCGCAGGCGATGCTGAACCTGTTGCATGTGGACGACGCGGTGGCGTTGCTGCTGGCGATGCGTGACGCCGAGCAGCCGGGGCGGGTGGAGCTGGGATGTGATGGTCATCCCGTGCCGCGCGTGGACTATTACGGGCATCTGGCGAAGCTGCTGGACGTGCCCCCGCCACAGGTGCTCGACGATGCCACAGCAGCGCGGATGCTGGGGCTGAACCTCGATCGGCTACGTCGCAGTTCGTCCAAGGCGCTGGACAACATCGCGACGTGTCGGCGGACGGGCTGGTCGCCTCGCTTCGCCAGCTATCGCGACGGGCTGGATGATGCGCTGAGTCGCAGCCGATCGTGATCGGCGGTGGCGGTTGTGGTTTGGGCGATCGGAAATCGAAAATCGACCGTGTTACACTGACGCGTTGCATGAGTGAACTCCCCCCTGCCAACTCGCCGACGACCGTTGAAGACGCCTTGCTGGACGGCTTGACGCCGCCGCAGCGGGAGGCGGTGACGCATGTCGACGGGCCGATGCTCGTGCTGGCCGGGCCCGGCTCGGGCAAGACTCGGGTGATCACACGGAGGGTGGCGTACCTGGTGCGCGGTGTGGGGATAGCACCGTGGAACGTGCTGGCGATCACGTTCACCAACAAGGCCGCGGGCGAGATGCGCGAACGCGTGAGCGAACTGCTGAGCGAGCGCGAAGCCCGCGCCGCCACGATTGCGACATTTCACAGCCTGTGCGCCCGGCTACTGCGACGGTACGCCGATCGGCTGGGCCTGCCGGCCGGCTATTCGATCTATGACAGCTCCGACCAGCAGCGCGCGATGAAGCAGGCGCTTAACGATCTGGAGATCAATCCGAAGAACTTTCCGCCGAACTCGATGCTGCACACGATCAGCAATGCGAAAAATGAGTTGGTTGATGCGGAGGCGTTCGCGCAGACGGCGGGCGACTTTTACAACCGCACCGTGGCGAAGGTGTACAAGAAATACACCCAGATTCTTACGCGAAATCATGCACTCGACTTCGACGACCTGCTGCTGAAAACCGTGCAACTGCTCAAGCAGCACCCCGAAGTGCTCGCCGAGCTGCGCGAACGTTACCAGTACGTTCTCATCGACGAGTATCAGGACACGAACCACGCGCAGTTCATGCTCGCCAACGCGCTGGCCAGCGGACATCAGAACCTCTGCGCCACCGGCGACCCCGACCAGTCCATCTACGGCTGGCGCGGCGCGAATATCCGCAACATCCTCGAATTCGAACAGCACTACCCCAATGCGAAAGTGGTCCGCCTCGAGCAGAACTATCGCTCGACGAAAAAGATTCTCGCGGCGGCGGACGGCCTGATCCGAAACAACAGCGCCCGCAAGCACAAGCAGCTTTTTACGGACAACGACGACGGCGATCCGGTGCAGCTTGTCACGATGCAGGACGAGCGACAGGAAGCTCATTGGCTGGTGGAACGGTTTCGCGACCTGCACGTGAACGAGAAGCTCGCGTGGGGCGAGATGGCAGTGTTTTACCGCATGAACAGCCTGTCGCGCGTGGTGGAAGATGCGCTTCGCGACGCGGGCATGCCGTACCAGATCGCACGGGGGACGGCGTTCTACGATCGCGCAGAAATCAAGGACGCGGTGGCGTACCTGCGCGTGATTGCGAACCCGGCCGACGAGGTGAACCTGCTGCGGATCATCAACACGCCGACGCGCGGCATCGGCAACCAGTCGATCAAGGCGATGCAGGCTCACAGCCTCGCGAGCAACCGCGCGGTCGATGACATCATCCGCGATCCGATGAGCGTACCGGGCCTGAGCAACCGGGCACAGAACGCGGTGGCGAAGTTTGCGAAAATGGTCGACGAGTGGCGCACCGCGGCGGGGTTGAATGAAGCGCCCGACCTGCTGTTGGGACAGCAAGGCCTGAGCCCCGCGGCATCGGATGATGAGATTTCGTTGCGCGAGTTGGTGGAGCGCGTTATTACTGAGTCGACGCTCGAAGAGCATTATCGTAAGGACAAGTCGGACCCGGACCAGGAACGGCTTGCCAACCTCGGCGAACTGATCAGCTCCGCGCAGCAGTTCGAGGAAGACTACCTCAACGAAGCAGCGGAAGACGGCAACGATGCGCCGACGCTGCGCGACAAGCTGCTGGCATTGCTGGAACGCATCAGCCTCGTCAGTGATGTCGACAGCGTCGACCAGGGCGAAGGCGCGGTGACGCTGATGACGCTGCACGCCGCGAAGGGGCTTGAGTTTCCGATCGTTGCCATGGTCGGCGTGGAAGACGGCCTGCTGCCGCATCAGCGTTCGCAGAACGAAGGCGAAAAGGGTGAAGAAGAGGAACGGCGGCTGTGCTTTGTCGGCATGACGCGGGCGATGCGTCGGCTATATATGACGAGCACGCGTTACCGCACGATCTTCGGCCAGACGATGCCGGTGATCCCCAGCCGATTCCTCAATGAACTGCCAACTGATGCTATCGAAGTCTGCGACGTGTCCGAAGACGGTGATGACCCGTTCGGCGATGACTTCGAGCCACATACCTCTGCACGCGAACAAGCGGGCGAGTTCCCGCCGGGCACGCGCGTGCGGCATCCGCAATTCGGCATCGGGCGTATCATCACGGTCGCACGGTCGGGTTCGCATACGCGGGCGCGGGTGGAATTCAACGCGGCGGGCGTCAAAACGCTGATCCTGCAATACGCCCGACTGGAAAAGGTTTGAAACACATGCCCCGCACGCGCATCAAAATCTGTGGCATTCACGATCTGGCCTCGGCGGACGCCGCAGTCGAGGCCGGCGCTGACGCGGTGGGGTTGGTGTTTGTGCGCGACTCGGCAAGGCGGGTGACGGTGAAGGTGGCGCAACAGATCGTACAACGCTTGCCGGCTTTCGTTGAACCGGTGGGTCTGTTTGCCGATGCGCCGACGCGGCACATTCGGGAAGTGGCGTCGGCGGTGGGGCTGCGGACCGTGCAGTTGCATGGTGAGGAACACCCGGGCGACGTAGCGGCGCTAAACGATCTGCGTGTGATCAAGGCGGTGGCGTTTCATCCAAGCCTGGTGGTGGAATCGGTCGGGCCTTGGCAGCGCGAGCGATTGACGAATCTGGCAGCGGTGTTGTTCGACACGCCGCCGCCGTTGGCGGTGACGCGTGAAGGTCAGTCATCTGCGGCGGGGAAACCGGCGTTGCTCGGCGGGTCCGGCCGAGCGTTTGACTGGCATGCGCTGGCGGAGCGTTGCGCGGACGAGACGCTGTCGGCGTTGCCGCCGCTGGTACTCGCGGGCGGGTTGACGCCGGAGAATGTGGCGAAGGCGATATCGGTGGTGCGCCCGTATGCGGTAGACGTATCAAGCGGGGTGGAGTCGTCGCGCGGGGTGAAGGATGTGAGTCGGATTCGCGCGTTTGTCGAAGCCGTGATGGGTGCGGATGCACAGCGCGGGGCGGTGGGGCATCGGCAGGGGTAGGCGCAACAAAGCCCAGGCATGCCATGCCTGGGCTTTACTGTTTGGTGTGCGTTGGCAAATCAGGCGTTCGATTTCGCCAGCACGCGTAGGCTCACGGGGAGGTTGAAGTGCATGTTTTCTTCGACCACGTGGGACTCTTCCGCCTCGCCGCCGTGCGTGTCGATCAATTCCTGAATGATTTCCTGCACGAGGTACTCGGGTGCGGACGCGCCGGCGGTAACGAGCACTAAATTGACGCCGTCGAACCATTCGCTTTGCAGTTCGCGTTTGTCGTCGAGCAGGTGAGCCCGCGTGCCGGTGGTTTCGCTGATCTCGGTCAGGCGGACGGAGTTGGAGCTGTTCTTTGAACCTACGACGAGGACGAGGTCAACGCTCTCGGCCAGGGCGCGGACGGCATGCTGGCGATTGGTGGTCGCGTAGCAGATATCTTCGCTGGGCGGCTGCTTGACCTGCGGGTAGCGGGCCTTGATCGCGTTGATGATGCGGTTTGCGTCGTCCATGCTCAGCGTGGTCTGCGTGAGGTAGACGAGTTTGTCATCCTGCGTGAACGGGAGCTTGTCGACGTCTTCTGGGCTTTCGACGATGGTGATCGCGCCGGGCGCTTCGCCGACCGTGCCTTCGACTTCGTCGTGGCCGGCATGTCCGACGAGCAGGATGTTGAAGCCCTGCCTTGCATAGCGAACGGCCTCCATGTGGACTTTGGTGACCAGCGGGCAGGTCGCGTCAATCATGGTGCAGCCACGGTCCTTGGCGGCCTGGCGGACAGCGGGGCTGACGCCGTGGGCGCTGAAGATGACGGTGGCGCCGGCGGGCACTTCGTCAATGGTGTCGACGAATGTGACGCCTTCATGGACGAAACGGTCCACGACGTGGCGGTTGTGGACGATCTCGTGATAGACGTAGAGCGGCGTGCCGACGATCTTGAGCGCCTCTTCGACGGTCAGAATCGCCATGTTCACGCCGGCACAGAATCCGCGGGGGTTGGCGAGGACAATTTTCATATTGCTCCATGGTAGCGGAGCGCGGGGTGGGAGATCAAAAAATTTGGTGATTTGGTGATCTGGCGATTTGGTGAAGCGCCGGAACGGAAGGCGGGCGGGGGTCGGGCCTCGAGCGGTCTTCGGCGTGCCTTTCACTTCACCAAATCACCAGATCACCAAATCGCCAAATCGCCAAATCAGATCTCGTACGCCCATTCTTCGGTTTCTTCGACTTCGGTGAGCTCGCGGTCGACGTCGAGGCTGGCGCCGACGAGGATTTTGGCGCGGTGCATGGCTCGTTTGGCGCTGGTGAACACGCCATACTCGGCGGGGAAGACGTTGTCCTCACCGATGAGTTTGACGAGGCCGAAGGCTTTGAGGCGGTCGTAGAGTTCGGGTCGCAGGCCGCAGAGCAGGACGTGGCCGCCCTTTCGCTGCATCTGCTGGACGAAGCGTTCGAGCACGCTCAAGACGGTGGCGTCGAGCGAGTGGGTGCGTTTGAGGCGGAGGATGACCACCCGTGCGCCGCTGTTGGCGACGCTGGTGAGGCGATCCTGCAACTCGTCGGCGAGGCCGAAGAACAGGTCGCCTTCGACCTGGAGGAACATGACTTTCTTCTGGCCAGCTCGATCGCGGACGGGGCGTTCGACGAACGGGCCGCCTGGCGTGCGGACCATCTCGGCGATGTGCAGTTGGCTGGCGCGGCGGAGGTAGAGGGCGATGTTCAGGAAAATGCCAATGAACACCGCATAGGCCAACGGCACGATCAGCGTCGCGACAAGCGTGCCGAGGCAGACCATCGCGTCGGCACGCTGGCTGTGCAGCAGACGGCGGATGTAGGCCCAGTCGATCAGACTCCAGGCGATGACGAACAACACGGCGGCGATGGCGGTCATCGGCACGTATCGCGCTGCCGGGGCGAACAGCAGAAAGATCACCAGCACGAACAAGCCGTTGTAAATACCCGCGAAGGCGGTGCGAGCGCCGGCATACTCCGCCAATGCCGTTCGCCCGAAACTCGCCGAACCGGGAATGCACGAAAGGAAACTGCCGGCCGTGTTGACCACGCCCTGCGCGAACAGTTCCTGGTTCGCGGAGATGCGTTCGCCCCCACGTCGGGCCGCGGTGGCTTTGCCGATGGCGTAGACCTCGATCAGCCCGAGTAGCGCTAGCGCAAGCGCCCCGGCGAACAGCGTTTCGACGTCGCTCAGCGAAAAGCTGGGCATGCTGGGCGCGGGCAGGCCGGCGGGGATTGCGCCGATCAACGTCATGTCAGCCTCGGTCCAGCCCATCGTCCAGACGATCGCAGCGGTGATGACAATCGCAAGCAACGGCCCCGGCATGAGCACGGAAATCGCCCGCGAGCCGATCACCACGGCCAGCGCCAGCAGGCCGAGCGCGACCGCCCACGGATTGATCTCATGCAGATGATTGGAAAGCCCCTGTGCGATGCCCAGCAGCCCCGGCCAGGTCACTTCGCCGCGATCGACACGAAAGCCGAGGAAGCCGCCGATCTGTCCCGCAGCGATGAGGATGCCCGCGCCGGCAGTGAAGCCGACGATCACACTCTGGCTGACATAGCGCACCATGTTGCCCAGGCGCGCCCCGGCCATGGCGAACTGGAGAACACCTTTGATCAGCGCCAGCGCGAGCACCATCTGCACGTAAAGCGCTTCGTTGCCGGGGTCGACCAGCCGCATGACGATGGAGGCGACGAGCAGGCTTTGCGTGTTGATCGGCCCGAGCGCAAGCAGCGGCTGAGAGCTGAGCAGCGAGCCGATCAGCGCGTAGAAGATGAGCGTATAGATGCCGTAGACCGGCGGCACGCCGGCGATGATGGCGTAGGCCATCGACTGCGGAATGGCGACCACGGCAACGGTCAGCCCGGCGAGGCCGTCGGCGCGGGCGGTGGCGAGACTGTAGTGGCGCACGGTATGACTTAGCCGATGGATCGGCCGCAGGATCGGTGTGATCAGGCTATTGCGCAGATTCGTCATGATCGCTACAACCCGGCGGTGTTCACGCTCATAAGACCCGTACGCCAGCGTAGCAAGTCGCGTGTGGGGATGCAGGTTTAACAATCGGCTCGTTCATCTCAAGCCGACCGGCGATCGGGCCGACCATAAGAGCAAGCCTCAGTCGACGACACGTTCACCCGCCACAGGAGGCGCAGCCATCGATCGGCTGGGCATGGCGAATTCAAGGCATGGGGGGGGGAAGCTCGCACGATGAGATCCAACGGCGTCAAGAACGACCTCGAACTGTACTTGCGACAGATCGACCAGACGCCGCTGCTTACGGCCGAGGAGGAGAAGGCCCTGAGTCGGCGGATCATCGAACACAACTGCCCCGAGGCACGCGAGCGGATGATCCGCGCCAACTTGCGCCTCGTGGTCAGTGTCGCCAAGCGTTACAACAACCGCGGCCTGCCATTGCAAGACCTGATCGAAGAGGGCAACCTCGGTCTGCTGCGCGGCGTGGAAGGCTTCGACCCCGACCAGGGGGCTCGCTTTTCCACCTATGCCTGCTGGTGGATCAAACAGGCGATCAAACGGGCGCTCATTAACGCGGTGCAGCCGATTCACATCCCCGCGTATATGGTGGAGCTGATCGCCCGATGGAAGCGTGTGTCGCGCGAGTTCGAAGAAGAGCATGGCCGATCGCCGAGCATTGACGAACTGGCCGTGGCGATGGATTTGCCGCCGCGCAAGGTGCGGTTTATCCGCAAAGCGGTGCGTGCATACCAGCGGCCGGCGCAGTCGGACGGCAATGGCGAAGACGCGCCGATGCTCTCAGAACTGTTGCAGGACAACAAAAACCTGCCGCCGGACGAGCAGGCTTTGCATCATGAAGACCTGGCTACGATCAGCCTGTTGCTCGAAGCGATCGACGACCGCGAAGCGACCATTCTCCGCCTTCGCTACGGCCTGGACGACGAGGAACCGCTGACCCTGAAAGAAATCGGCGAGCGTGTCGGCCTGACACGCGAGCGCGTACGGCAGATCGAGATCGCAGCGCTGCGCAAGCTCAACCAGCGCCTCAGCAGCGATCGACCGCTGGCCGCGATTCGTGCCATGCGGAACAGTGAAAAGAATCTGACCCAGTCGGCCTGACCGCCCCGCTCAAAGCGTGAGCGTGTACGGCGCGTTCACTCCAAGATGCGGCGCGAGCAACTCGACCGTTTCCACCCGGGTCACCACGGCCTCGAACTGGTAGTGGTGCGGGTCGGTGAGAACATTGACCGCATACGGCCGAGCGAACTCCACCAGCCGATCGTAGATTGACGCGGGCATGTCGGCCGTGGGCTCGATGCCCGCCTTGCCGTGCAGCGTGACCACATCCTGGTAATTGCGATTGGCAAAGACCCAGCACACCTCAGGCTGCTGACGGATGTGCTCAACTTTGTGCGTCGCGTGCGCGCTGAGGCTGTAGACCCAACCGAGCCCGTCATCGGCGGGCGCCGCGCCCATATAGCGGGCATACGGCCGACCGTCCGGGCCGATCGTCACCATGCAGCCGACGCCGACCTCGTCGATCAACTGGCGAGCGAGGTCCAACATGTCCTGATCGCTGGTCATTGCTGCTCCTTCCCAAGCATGCGTTCTCACGCCCCACCCGTCACAAGACTATAGCACGCTCGCATCATTCCTTGCCGTGGCGTTGCCACGAGCGATCACGGTATGATGCCGCGGATGAAGCAGATGCAGACGCTGACGTGGGCCGACGGCCCGATGACACTGGAAGGCGCGGTGTCGGTCGAGCCGATGGATGAGGGATGGGTTCGGCCGTGGCGGGTGTTTTATGATCGACTGCGCCTGTACGAATCGGCACTGCTCACACGGGCGTGCTTTGCCGCGGGCATACGGCTGACGCTGATCAGCGACACGTCGCAACTCGCGGTGCAGGTCCACACGCTGCCCGACCAAAGCCAGACGCCCGACTGCACGTTCGACCTGCTGGTCGACGGCCAACGCCACGAGCGGCAGCGTCTGTCCGCCAATGATCTCGAACAGCCGCGGACCCTCACCTTCGCTAACCTGCCCGCCGGCTCGCATCACCTGGAGTTGTACCTGCCCCAGAGCACGACCGTCTGCCTCGGGCCCGTGCAGATCGACGCCGACGCCACGGCCGACACATGGCGCGACACTCGACCGAGGTGGGTCGTCTACGGCTCATCCATCACCCAGTGCTCCGCCGCCGACGGCCCCAGCGAAACCTGGCCCGCCATTGTCGCCAACCGACTTGGCCTGCACCTGACCTGCCTGGGCTTCGGCGGGCAATGCCACTTCGATCCCATGGTCGGCCGAACCATCGGCCAACTGCCTGCCGACCGCATCAGCCTCTGCCTCGGCATCAACACACATGGCGGCACTTACAACGAACGTACGTTCCGCGCCGCGGTCATCGGCCTGATTCAACTTATCCGCGATCGCCACCCCGATGTGCCCATGGTCTGCGTGTCGCCCATCTGCTCCCCGCCGCGCGAAGACTCCCCGGGCGGCACGGGCATGACCCTCCAGCTCATGCGGACCTGGATCGCCGACGCCGTCGACGCGCTCCGCGCCCACGGCGACGACCGCCTCGCCTACGCCGACGGCCTGTCGCTGTTCGGGCCTGAATTTGTTCACCACATGCCCGACGAGTTGCACCCCGACGCCGAGGGTTGCCGCGTGCTCGCCGAGCAATATCTCGAACAGGTCATGCCCCGGTTCAACGCCGCCGCGGCGACGTCGACGGACTGACATATCGACAATGTGGCCTCATTCCTCCTCCCCATTTAGCCGCGGACCTTGGCCCGCGTGCATTCGGCCTGCGTGCCGAAAACGCCGTGCAAGCACCGCAGCCAAACGCTGCAAGCGTGAAACCGCATTGTCGTACACGAAGGTGAGACAGTCCGCTGTCGTGCATCACTGCCGTGGCACAATGTGGTTATAAACCGTAATCACAGGTCGGGCGATGCACCTTTGAGTGTATCCGGGTAACGCGATACAATTCATCAGCATGAAGCACAGGCGTTGGGTGATTCCGTGTTCCGCAACAGTGATGATGGCGGTGATTCTGCTCACCGGCTGTCAGGATCCGCTGTTCCCCACGGACGCACCACGCACGCCCTATGACCGGTACCGCACTTTACGGGGGGAAGAGCGGCCCATGACCGACGAGATGGCTCGCGGCACACCCCGTTCCGGTCGGCCTGCCTTGCGGGAGCGATTGCGCCCGCTTGACCAGTATTAACGGATTAATCGGTACAGACCACCAAAGGCTCCAGGCCACTACGGACAGAAATTCAAAGTTCACAGCAACATTGACCGATGACCAGAAGGTCGTCGGTCCACCGTTTGTGAACAACACCGGCTCGGGCGGACCACAGCGACGGCCAACGGTGCACGGAAGCAAACCCTTCGAGAGGGGGAGGCAGCTTGGTCCCGAATCAACGAACATTCATCGTGCTCGGCGCACTGATCGTGGGCATGTCCCTGGCAAGTAGCGTGCTGCTGCTGCTCGAACCCGGACCGATGGCCCCGTTCGCCGGCGTCACGCTGCAGTCCATCGACCGCGGCCCCACGTCCAGCAACGACCGCCTCTTCGACACCGCCAGCCCCCAGCATGACTGGCAGGCCATCGTCATTCACGACTCCGGCCAGCCGGAGGGCAACGCCCACACACTCGACCGCCTCCACGACCAGCAGGGCCGAGGCGGCCTCGGCTACCACTTCGTCCTCAACAACGGCCGCGGCGCGGACGACGGCCTCATCGAGCTCGGCTTCCGCTGGCAGCACCAGTTCGCCGGCGCTTACGTTGAAGGCGAGGACGCCAGCTGGTTCAACCGCAACGGCATCGGCATCTGCCTCGTCGGCGACGCCGACAACCAGCGGATGACCCGCGCTCAGCTTCGTGAGCTGGTCTGGCTGGTCCGTCAGCTCCAGCAGGCCCACAACATTCCCCGCGATGCGATTCACATCGACGTCGGGCAAGCGGCCGGCGACGAGGCGTTCCCCTTCGCCTGGTTCCGCCAGCAGTTGCTCGACATCCCCACGCCCTGATCGCTCAGCCGCTCATCCCACCCCCGTAAGCCCGCAGCCGGACGCTGCGAATCCGTCGTAGCACCTACACAACGCGCTTGACAACATCGGTCACGCGGGTGACGCTTTGGGCAGTATCGGCCCGCAGTCGGCCGACGGTGTGGCTCGTCAACCGCTTTCTGGTAAGGACCTGCACATATGGCTGAGGCGTCGGATGGCCGAGTCGCCTGCCCCAACTGTGGCAAGCAATATCGCTGGAAGCCCGACCTGGCCGGCCGGAAGGTGGTGTGCAAGTGTGGCCAGAAGATGCAGCTGCCCGGCAGCCCCCACGGCCAGATCGAGGCGATCGGCCCCCCGCCCGCGCCCGTCGACCCCAACGAAGCAAGCACCTACGACCTCGAATTCACCGAAGAGCCCGGTGCCGGCGATGCTCCCGCCCCCGCCGCCTCCGCCAGCCGGCCACGCCGACGCAGCAGTTCCGCCAGTTCATCCGGCTCATCCTCCTCCGGTGTCTCGCTGCTGAAATGCCCATCCTGCAATCAGCCGCTGAAGCCCGGCGCGATTCTCTGCGTCAAATGTGGCTACAACCTCGAGTTAGGCAAGCAGTTACAAACTGACATCGTCGAAGACCCCGACCCTGACGATCAGCCCCCCGCCGCATCCAAAGCACCCCCCGAGGCCCCTGCCGACATCGCGGCCATGGGCGGCAACAGTGCCGTCAGCCGGGCGTTGGAAGATCGCGAAGACGAGGTTCAGCCCAGCAAGCTTTTCGACCTGTACCTGCCGCTGGGCCTGATCATCCTCGGCCTGCTGACCCGTTTCGCGCAGGCGATGTTCTTCGGCGACGATGCCATCGACGGTGCGCTCCAGGCCGCGATCGTCACCGCCATCGACGTCGCGATTTCCATTCCGCTGCTGCTGCTGGCACTGATGGTCTCGGTTTATATTCTGAGCGTAAGCTTCGGCCCGCTCGGCGCGGCACTGTTCAAATTGCTGGCCATCCTGCTCGGCCCCGCAGCGCTGGGCGACATGGTCGCCTACATTACTGCGGTCCCCCTGGGCAGCAGCATCGCCGGCGGGTTTGCAGGCTTCCTCTTCGTCGTCGTGTCGATGTGGTTCCTGCTCTCGAAGTTCTTCGACCTCGATGGCTCGGACGCGTTCTACGTGTTGATCATCATGTACGTGGTGAACTTCATCGTCACCATCCTCGTCGCCATCTTCGCGTTCGGCATCATCCTCGCCTGACGCCAAGGCCGAACCGCCAACGCCTCACAACGCGTCGATCACCATCTGCGTGATCTCGTCGGTCGACCACTTCGGCCGATCCAGCCGCTGACCCTCAAACTGCGGGCAGACCTTGCGGATGGCCTGCTCAAGCTGCTGGCCCACCTTCGTCGCGGCGGGGTCGTTCTTGATTCGGCCGGTCTCGATCAGCAGCACGCTAAGCGACAAAATCGTCGCCAAGGGGTTGGCCTTGTTCTGGCCCGCGATGTCCGGCGCTGAGCCGTGCACCGGCTCGAACATACTCGGGGCGACCCCGTCGGGGTTGAGGTTGCCCGACGCGGCGATGCTCATGCCGCCGGCGATCGCAGCGCCGAGGTCGGTGATGATGTCGCCGAACATGTTGGGCACGACGATCGTGTCGTATCGCTCGGGGCTGGCGACCATGTACATGCAGCACGCATCGACATGGTGGTACACCCGCTCGATTTCCGGAAAGTCGGCCTTGCCGATCTCTTCAAACGCGCGAAACCACGTGTCGCCCGCGTAGGTCAGTACGTTCGTCTTGTGCACCAGCGTGAGTTGCCCCGGATACCCCGCCGCCTTCCGCTCGCGGGCGAGGTTGTAGGCGTATCGCAGGCAACGTTCCACGCCGAAGCGGGTGGTGATCATCTCCTGCGTCGATATTTCCTGGGCCGTGCCCTTCCGCGCGATACCGCCGTTGCCGCAATAGAGGTCTTCCGTATTTTCGCGGACGCAGACGAAGTCGATATCCTTCGGCCCCTTGCCCGCGAGCGGCGTGGGTACGCCCTCGTACAGCTTCACGGGACGAAGGTTGATGTACTGATCCAGTTCGAACCGCAGCTTCAGCAGCAGGCCCTTTTCGAGCACGCCGGGCTTGACGTCGGAGTGGCCCACCGCGCCGAGGAAGATCGCGTCGTAGTCGCGTAGCGCAGCGACTTCGTCGTCGGAGATGACTTCGCCGGTCTTGAGGTAGCGAGCCCCGCCGTAGTCGAGGTCGGTGGTGGTGTAGTTGAGGTTATGCGGCCCGGCAGCGGCTTCGAGCACTTTCAGCGCCGAGCCAACGACTTCCGGACCCACACCGTCGCCGGCGATGACCGCGAGTTTCAATGCCATGTCAATCTGTCCTCCGCGCGACCGAGGCGCTTTGATGAGCGTGCAACGTCAAAGCGGCTACATGTAGCACGACCAGCGGAAGACGGCAAATGCATGCCCCCAGCCCCCAAGCCCCACGCCCCAGCCTCCCCCCTACCCCTCACCGCCCGCCGGCCATCGCCAGTCGTGCCGGGGCATACTTCTGCTGAGCCAACTCCATCGCCCGCTCGAGTTCGCGTTGCTCGATCTCCGCTCGCACGATCGGCGACTCGCCCATCATCGCCTGCACCATCGGCTGCGGGCTCAACGACACCACGCCCCCAACGTGCAGCAGTACCGCCAACACCCCCACCATCGCAAACAACGAAATCGTGTCGAGCATCCGCATAATCGTTCTCCCGTGCTTCGAGTCAGTAGCTCCTCAGTGCACTGGTGATATCGTCGCCGACTTGCGTCAGCTTCAGCTGCACATCACAACATTGCCCATTCTGGCCGCTTCCACCCACGCACAGCCCGGCCAGATTCACCGGCTTAACACCTCGCAACGTCCATCTGCCGTTATCATCACGACATGCCACACCCCCCCGCCCTGCCGTTGCGTTGGCTTACCCTCCTCGCCGCAGCCTGCACCCTCGCCGCCTGCGCCGGCCCGTCGATCTACCGCCACGCCGACGACGCCACCGCAGAGCAGTTCCAGACCTACGTCGATCACCTCGCCCACCCCGACATGGAAGGCCGAGGCGTCGGCTACGCCGGCCTCGACGTCGCACGCGACTACCTCGTCGACTACTACACCACCCTCGGCCTCGAGCCCGCCTACCGCACGGCCGACGACGGCGAGCTCAGCTACATCCAGCCGTTCTCCATGGCGCACCACCCGCACCTCGACCACGGCGTCGAACGCGACCACGACGCCGACGACGTCCCCCACGACCTGCTCCAGACCACCGCCCACAACGTCGCCGGCTACATCCCCGGCCGCGGCGCGCTGGCCGACGAAATCATCGTCATCGGCGCTCACTACGACCACCTCGGCTACGGCGAAGTCGGCAGCCTCCTCCGACAGGACGATCTACCCGCTCTACACCCCGGCGCGGACGACAACGCCTCCGGCACAGCCGGCATGATGCTGCTCGCCGAACGCGCCATGCAACGCGCCGCCGACCACCCCGAACACGACCGCCGAACGCTGCTGTTCGTCGGCTTCTCCGGCGAAGAGTGGGGGCTCATCGGCTCGATGCACATGGTTAATCACCCCGACGAACTCGCTGTCGACTTCGACCAGATCGTCGCCATGATCAACCTCGACATGGTCGGCCGACTCGACCGCGAACTCACCGTCTTCGGCCTCGCATCAGGCGACCGCTGGCGGGAGCTGCTCATCACCGCCAACCGCGGCCTGGGCATGCACCTGATCGACGGCGGCGGCGGCATCGGCATGAGCGATCAGACCAGCTTCTACGTCCACCGCATCCCCGTGCTCCACTTTTTCACCGGCATTCACGAAGACTACCACCGCCCCACCGACACCGCCGACCGCATCAACGCCCCCGGCGGCGCGCTGGTCGTTCAGCTCATCGACCGCCTGACCACCCTGCTCGAACGCGAGCCTGAACGCATGGCGTTCACCGGCACCGGCGACCCTCACGCCGGCATGCGCGACGCCCACGGCCAGCCCATGCAAGGCATCGGCCGGGCACAACTCGGCGTGATCCCCGACTACACCACCCTCGACGGCGAGCAGGGCGCGGGCATCACCGCAACCATGCCCGACAGCCCCGCTGAGCGAGTCGGCCTCGAACCGGGCGACCTGATCAAACAATGGAACGACGAGCCGGTGCACAACGTCCGCACGCTCACCACCCTGCTGCGCGACGCCGAGCCGGGCGATCCCCTCACGCTCATCATCGAACGCAACGGCGAAACCCTCACGCTCGAACTCGAACTCGGCGAACGCTGATAACCACTGCAGACCCGGGGCGGATGCCAAACGGCATCGCAAGTCAATCGTCCGCATCATCATCAAGATAAGGCGACCCCGGCGGATGCGGCAGCGGACGCAAGCCCTCCGCATGACGCAACGTCAGCCCCGCCTCCGGATGCGCCGCCGCCAACGGCTCGAACATCGCGTGCCCACGAGCTTGAAACACCGCCACCGACTCGCCGCCTTCATGCGCCGGCCAGCTCTCGCCCGTATCGAAGTCATACAGAAACAGCACCTCGCTCGGCCGATGCTCCACCGCGAAGCCCACCAGCGACTTGTCGTCCATCTCATACCACTGAAACGTCAGCATCGGCGAGCCCGGCGGCAAGCTGCCGAAAAACGCCGGCTCGGCAATCACCTCGCCGCCCTGCTCCACCTGGTAGTAGTACGCCTGCCGATGGTCGCGCAGCAGCCGACCCATGATCCGTACCGTGCGGTCCTCGTCGATTTCGAGCACGCGCAGTTCACCCACGTTCGGCCCCGGCCGTTCGCCGCTGCGCGGGCGCAGAAACGACACGGCCGTGATGATCACGAGCAGGAAGATGATGATGCCAATCCAGCGACTGTCCATGGTTAACCCGACATCATAACCCCCTTTGCAGTTGATGTGGCGACCGAAGCGCACGGCGTCACGCCGTGGGCTTCCTGACGTCATAACATCGCCCACCTTGGCATCTTCCCTAGTCGGAAGTAAGATTTTCACCTGAATCAACTAAGGGATTTTCTTATTTTTCCGAAAGGGACTTCTGTGATGCAGGCACGCAGCGTGCAGTACGGGCGGGCGGGCGGCATTGAACTTATCGACGTGACCGTCAGCGACCCCGGCCCCGGCGAGGTACAGGTGCAGGCGCTGGCTTGCGGGATCTGCGCCTGGGACGTGCATGTGTTTCAGCACGGCTTCGCGTGGGACGTCATGCCAGGCCACGAGGGGGTCGGGCGGGTGGTTAAGATCGGGCCCGGCGTGACGGGGCTGGCCGAGGGCATGCGGGTCACGGGGCATGGGTTGGGTTTTACGGAGTATGCGAACCTGCCCGCGGCGCAGCTCCATCCCCTGCCGGTCGGCGGACATGCGGATGAGCACTGGATCGTCGAGCCGGTGTCCTGCGTGGTGACGGGGCTAGACCATTGCCAAGCCAAGGCGGGCGAGCGGGTGGCGTTGGTGGGCTGCGGGTTTATGGGGTTGCTGATGTTGCAGGGGCTCGGCCGATCGATGCTGGAGCAGGTCGTGGCGATCGATCTGGATGCCGGCCGACTGGCGCTGGCCCGGCAGTTCGGCGCGACGGAAACATTCAACGTCAGCGAATCGGACGCCGACGCGGTGGCCGAGGCGCTCGCCGACCGCGGTTTCGACACGGTCGTCGACACCACCGGCTCGCAGGCGGGGTTGAACCTCGCTTCCCGCCTCGTGCGGCCGGGCGGTCGGCTGAACCTCTTCGGCTGGAACCACGGCACGGCCAGCTTCCCCGGCGACCTGTGGCATATGAACGGCATCACCGTCGTCAACAGCGCGCCCAACGCCGCGCTGCGCGATCCGTTTCCCCCCGCGATCCGCCTGATCGAGCGCGGCCTGCTCGACCTCAAGCCGCTGGTGACGCACGTCGTCCCGCTGGATGACTACCCCGACCTGCTCGCCACCGCAGCATCGCGGAACGACGGCTACATCAAGGGCGTCGTCCGTCTGCATCACGACTGACCTCGTCCGGCGAGGTTTCGATCGGCTGACCAAACGCGTACACCATCGCCCGCTTGCTCGCCGTCTCGCGGAAGCCCGCGCCGCGGTACAGCCGGGTGGCAGGCTCGTTGCGTTCGTCCACGGCGAGGATCATGCTCCCCCGGCCAGCCGCGTGCACCAGGTCGAGCGCGTGTTCAAGCAACTGCTTGCCAAGCCCCTGGCCGCGGTACGGCACGGCCAGCCCGAGATAGACCAACTCGCAGGCGTCCATATGCGGCAGGTCGTTGATGAGCATCGCACCCACGGGCGTTTGATCGTCGTAGATCGCATGCCAGAGGTCGGGCCGGAAGACGCCGGCCGACTGGTGGCCGACGATGACATCGTCGATGCTGCGCAGCCCGCGCAGCCCCGGGCAATCGAGCGTCTGTTCATAGCTGTCGAGGATCGGCCGGGCGAAGTCGTCAACCGGGCCATCGTCCCAATGCAGCACACGATAGCCGGGCAAACGCCCGGCGAGCGAGCGCGGCCGTGGACGTCGGTTGAGGCGTCGGCTCATGTATTTCAACGTCGCCAGATCATGGAAGCCGGCGTCGCGCATCGCCCCCGCCAACCGGCGCTGCGGCGGGTCGAGCAGGCATTGAATCAGCCGCATCCGATCCGTCGACTGCGCCCGGCAGGCCGTCCGCAGCAGTTCGACCGCCAGCTGCTCGCTCGGCCAACTCGTCGCAGGCGAGCAGAAAAGCATGCCCGACCGCCCACGGCAAGGTACGATCAGCACCGCTGCCTGGAGCGTCTCGCCTTCGACCGCAACCCAGAGATCGTCAAGCACCAGGCTCTGCTGCCGGGCATAGTCGAGGAACGGCTGCACCGCCGCCTCCCGCCCCGACGCCCGGCCGCTGAGCAGCAGGCCGATCGCTTCGCGTTGCCGATCGGGGTCGACCCGCACAAAGCGAGGCCCGTCGGTTGGTTCGGGATTGCGAATCGCCTCTGTCATGTCGCCATGAGCCCCGTTCTTAAGAGTGAAGGGCGCATTGTAGCCAGTGCCGTCGGCGCTGTTGATGCTGATTTGGTTTTGAGCCGACGCGATCACGCCCCTGTGATGCGGATCGGGCATGAATCTCGGGTGTGCTCGAAGCCACGGATTCAATCCGTGGGCTTCGGCCTCATACACAAACCCCGTGGCCTGCCAAAGTCAAATTTTCCACTCTGGCACTTTGCCGTGAGCCGGGGTACAATGTGCGGCTTCCCATCGGTCGCGGTGCGCCCTGCGCGGGGCGTCGGTCGAATCGGGACAACCGGACAAGGCGGTCGGCGTGAGGCACGTCGGCGGCGACCCGTTTCTGCCTGGTGTGAGCCAGGCCGGGTATGTGCAGAAGCATTGGAACATTTTCTTTATGGTAGATCAGAACCTGATCGCGGAGCTGGAACTCGAAGGCAATGAGGCGGAGGCGATGCTCGCCGACGCGTTCGGCCAGGACGTGGCCGAGGGCAACCTCGACCAGTTGCTCGAGGGACAGATCGCCGACTTCAAGCCCGGCACGATTCTCCAGGGCAAGATCATCGGCAAGGCCGGCGACGACTTCATGGTCGAAGTCGGGCTCAAGAGCGAGGGCATCCTCGACAAAAACGAATTTGACGAACCGGAAAACGTCGACATCGGCGATACCGTCGAAGTCCTGCTCGAGCAGGTCGAAGGCGAATCCGGCACGGTTCAGATTTCCAAGCGGAAAGCTGACCGCATCCGCGGCTGGGAACAGATCGTCACCACCAAGGCCGAAGGCGACACCGTCGAAGGCCGGGTCATGCGAAAAATCAAGGGCGGCCTGCTCGTCGACATCGGCGTGCCCGTCTTCCTCCCCGCCAGCCAGGTCGACATCCGTCGCCCGAGCGATATCGGCATCTACATCGGCCAGACCATCGACGCCCAGATCCTCAAGATCGACGAGCAGCGGCGAAACATCGTCATCAGCCGACGTAAGCTCATCGAAGAGGAACGCGCCGAGAAGCGCAAGAAGCTGCTCGAATCCGTCAAGGAAGGCGACATCGCCACCGGCGTGGTCAAGAACATCGCCGACTTCGGCGCGTTCGTCGACCTCGGCGGCATCGACGGCCTGCTGCACATCACCGATATGAGCTGGGGCCGCGTCGGACACCCCTCCGACGTCGTCAAGATCGACCAGAAGATCGAAGTCAAGATCCTCAACATCGATTACGACAAGGAAAAGATCGCCCTCGGCCTCAAGCAGAAAGAGTCCTCGCCCTGGGAGGACATCGAGAAGAAATATCCGTCCAACACGCGCGTCAAGGGCACGGTTACGAACATCATGTCCTACGGCGCGTTCGTCAAGCTCGAAGAAGGTGTCGAAGGCCTCGTCCACATCTCCGAGATGTCATGGACCAAGCGCATCAACCACCCCTCCGAGATGGTCAGCGTCGGCGAAGAAGTCGAAGTCGTCGTGCTCGACATCAACAAGGACAAGCAGGAAATCAGCCTCGGCATCAAGCAGACCGAGGTCAACCCCTGGGAACTGGTCGCCGAGAAGTACCCCCCCGGCACGGTCGTCGAGGGCAAGGTCCGCAACCTGGCCAGCTATGGCGCTTTCGTCGAGATCGAACCTGGCATCGACGGCCTGCTGCACGTGTCCGACCTCTCCTGGACCAAGAAGCTCACGCATCCCAACGAGCTGCTTAAGAAGGGTGAAACCATCAGCTGCGTCGTGCTCGAAGTCGACCAGCAGAAGCAGCGCATCGCGCTGGGCCTCAAGCAGCTCACCGAAGACCCGTGGTTCGAAGCGATCCCGACCCACTACCAGCCGGGCATGATCGTCCGCGGCAAGGTGACAAAGATCACCAACTTCGGCGTGTTCGTCGAACTCGAAGACGACCTCGAAGGCCTGCTCCACATCTCCGAACTCTCCGACCACAAGGTCGAGAACCCGCAGGAAGTGGTGAAGGTCGACGAAGAACTGGAAGTGAAAATCCTCCGCGTCGACGTGGACGATCGCAAGATCGGCCTGTCGCTCAAGCGGGCGCAGTGGACCGCGGACCAGGAAGAAGCAGTCGCCAAGCAGGAAGCCAAGAAGGGTCCGGCAGCCGGCGGCGGCGGTGGACTGGGCGGCCTCGGCGACGGCGGCGCACTGGGCACGGACAAGATCACCTTCGGCCAGGGCGGCGTGAAGCCGTCGGGCGACTGATCGCGTCCATCCACAACTCGCAGTAACAACCCCAAGGGCGTCGGTGACATCACCGACGCCCTTTTTCTATGGGCATAGATCGCTTTCGGTTTAACCGGGGCGGGTCCCACACCGCATTCCGAAGGATGTCGCCCGCCAATCGAAACGTCCCACCAGACAGTCGCCGAGCGTGAGCATCAGATGACAGCCTCACTGGCCCTTCGGGACACCAGCGGTACGCGCGTGTCGCCAGCCACGCGAGAACGCGTTCGGCGGGCGGCGGTGGATCTGAATTATGTGCCGTCGCTTGCGGCAAGGTCGCTGGGCCGGGGCAAGACTTACTCACTTGGCTTTATCTGTGGCGATATATGTACGCTGTCATGCTGGTTATGGCTTTGGTGACAACCGCCATAGCGGATGACATCCGTTTCCGGGAGATTTTTCCGCTTCCACGCGTGGGGCATTACCAGGACGAGATCGTTCCGATCGGTGCGAACGTCTCACTTCAGAGTGCGGCCACATTCGACAGCGACAAGCTGGCGATGGCCGCTGAGGACATGAGCGACTACCTGACGCGCCGATATGGGCAATCCATTTCAATCACACATGGCGAGCCAGCCGATTCGGATGCCGACTTTCGCATAGCCGTGCTTCATCTTGACGCGTTGAGTTCGGAACTTCGAAAGAAACTGTTTACCGACACATACGACCCGGCATTGCTTCCGTCGGGCAACCTATCTCGACAACTTCTGGGAAAATCGTGATTCGATCGACCGCGAAAACTATCCCGACGCGCCGAGCCCGGCCGAGATCGACGCCAAGCGTTTCCGCCTGATGATGGACGCGATCTCGGAAACGAATCCCGAGGCGCATGTCACCCCGACGCTGCCGGTCTACTACGACGATCCGGACTGGTGGGAACGGCCGTTCGCCTTCGATATCACGCCCTATGTGAAGTGGGACGAGCCGAACGTCATCACCGTGCTGGTTAATGATTTTCACCTGGATGGCGGCATCTGGAAGTCGGTCTTTCTACACCTGATGGGTGGGCCGGGCATGTTCAGCCCGGAGCAGTGACGATGTCAATGCGACGCTCGAAGGGGGCAAATGGTCGCCGACGGAGTGTGTCACAAATCAGATCCGAAGGGTTGCCGGTTCATGCGGGCGTCCGGAACCCATCAATCTCAAACGCCCACTTTCAATGAACGTGACAAGGAGAAGTAAGATTATGATGAAACGCAACAGCTTTACCGCCCTGACCGCCGGCGTGTTGGTAACCGGCAGCCGTCTCAGACGAACTCGTCTATTTCGGGAGCCGTGACCAGCGGCTTTATGCCGTGGATCGCGACACCGGCAAGCGGCGCTGGATTTTCAAAACTGAGCACCGGGCGTTCTCATCGGCTGTGGTCTCTGACGGCATGCTGTTTTTCGGCAACCAAGACGGCCGCCTTTACGCATTGAAATGATTGTCGATTCGCCGCGCAACCCGACTCATCGGCGCCGCAGCGTTAAGGTACGGCTCGGGCGGCGTCCACGTGTGGAAGCATCACCCGGCGAAGGCGTGTAGGCAAAAGCCCACTCACCGCAAAGATTGATGAAAGGCGAAACAGGACTGTTACGCATCGACCTGTTCACTTTTTAATTGTGATCCATCACCGCGCCCACGTCGATCGTGTACATCGCCCGCCGTCCCTCATGGATCGAATCGATGCACACCGCACGCCCCTCAGGGTGCCAACGCGGATGCAGATCGCAACGGACCTCTATATCGAAGTGCTACATGGCCCCGGCGGTGTCCTTCGCTCGGCATAGGCCTATGGCTGCGGCTGCGGCCCATGCCGAGGCACCATGACCAAGGAGCGTCAAAGCTCGTATCTGGAGTGGGCCAAGGATGGGGCCAGGACCACCCCATGCACGCCCCCTTAAATGTAAATGGCGGGCCAAAGTGTATGGCCCGCCATTTGTTCGTGTTTGCAGGTTGTCTCACCTGTCGGTCAGCTTGTCGCAATTCTCGACTTGCGGCGACCCAGAAGCAGCATCGCGCCGCCGGTCAGCGCCAGCATCGCCGACGATGGTTCGGGCACGAGCGCACTCGTATGCCAGATCTCGTTACCGTTGACACTGAACATCAGGTGAAGATAGTCATTCCCGTCAATTGCGGCTTTGATATTTTGGACGTCGTACGTGCCTTCGGTGAGCAGAACGTTGTCGCCCAGCAACTCGCCGGTCTCGTCGACCCGCTGGAGCCAGAGCGCGTTATTTGTCGACTCATCTTCCGAATCGTACGGCGCGACGAAAAACACATAGTGCACGCCCGCCGAGTCAATGACCATGCTGACTTCACTGGCGTCGGATGCGTCGTAAAGGCGGATCGGTGTACTGTCGCCCTCTAAAACGTCGAGGTAAAGGGTGACATAGCCCGTGACCGAACCGCTATTGGTTGACGAGCCCCACTGCTGGATGGCGGCCAGGTCGATCGCGTCCCCGCGGAAGGCGGCGGACATCAGGTCAGCCGAGTACAAGCGCGATTCGCCGCCAAAGAGGCTCACCTGTCCCGTCGAATCGTTCCCGCCGCTGTGGGCGAAGTATTCCTCCGGCGGTACCGTGCTGCGGTCGAAATCCCCGGACGCCGTCTTTGCCCAGACGTACGGACTGTTGCCGGCCGCTCCATCATTATGGCTGGCGGCGAGGCGCGATTGCGTAAAGATATAAGCTTCGGAACTGCTGGCAGCGAGCAACGAGGCCCCCGCTCGCGTACGGAAATCGGTGGTACTGTCGAACATGATGCGTTCACTTTGCCAGTTTCCGTCATTGGCGAGCATTCGATACCGATGGTTGCGGGCCTCGCCGTTGGTAGCGGTCTGCCAGGACACGTGCACATTATCGTCGGCGTCGATGGCAAGATCGGTGGTGCCCCGGGTGTCGCCGATTTTCGTAGCCCCTTGCCAGTCACCGTTCTGCTGGTGGTTGTGATAGAGGTCGTTGTCCCCAGCCTTGTAGTAGGTGATATGTGCTTGGCCGGTGCTGTCGTAGGCAAGCCGCGGCGCGAAATTGTTCCATGCGCTGTGCGAGACGGTAGTCCCGCCGCTTACGCCGAGTTCGCGGTATTGGATGCCCTGCGCATCGTTGGTCGTGTGGACATAGCCAAGGGTGCCGTCGGGTTTCACGGCGATATCCAAGCCATAGAAGCGGTTGCCAACGCTGTAGACCGTGTCGAACGGTTCGAAGACTACATCCGCCGTGGCGATGCCGCTGATTCCCAATGACATGATCGCTGCAAGATACGCCTTTTCCATTCCTTCATCCTTTCAGAAAGTTCTACGAGGTGGATCTGCACCGGACGAGTCATGGCCCGAGACACTGCTCCGTGGGCCGAAGTAGTAACGCATGCCATACGGCACGAGGAGGGCACCCCCCTCCGCAAGCTTAACGTTAATCCTACGAAGACGAGATTAGCATAACGTTTAGCCTTGTCAAGGAAAAAACGCCCGCTGAGTCGGCCGCGGCCGCCGCCGTCAACCGCGATTCCGTTGGACCAGGGTCAGCCGACAAGACCGCAGTGGATCCTGTCGCACAAGCCGACGTACCTGGGAGGACGACACGCCTGAATCAGTTTGACGAGGACTCGCGAACGATCAGCTTGGGTTCGATGATTCGGACCTCGGGCTCCTCGTTCGCCGCTTCACCTTCGATCAAGGCAAGGACGCGTTCAACGATCTGCCCGGCGAACTGCTCGATGTCATAGCCGATGGTCGTCAGCGAGGGGCGGGCGTACTGAGAATCGATGTCGTTGTCCATACTGACGATGGCAAGGTCGCGTGGGACGACATATTTGGATTGATCGAGAGCACGAAGGACAATTCGGGCGCACAAATCGCTATGGACGATGAGGGCATCCGCGCCGCCTTGCTGAATTACACGGAGCACGATTTCACGCGTGGTGTCGAGCGACGGCAGCATGTCGTTGGGCAGCACGCCGATGAGGGCAGGGTCGGCCGCGTGGCCATGCGTTTTCTGTGCCTGCCGGTAGCCTTCGAGCTTTTCCTGAGGGGAAAGCGCGTTGCTGTCGAGCGTGATCATGCCGATGCGCTTTCGCCCGGTGTGAAGCAGGTGGTCATAAGCCATGTGGATGCCTGCGGTGTAGTTGAACGTCACGCAGTTGTATGGCTGTTCAAGACGTGCCCGCCCGACAAAGACGACATTGCTCATCTGGGCGAGAGCCTGGGGCACATGCCTGGCCAGGGTCGGGTCGGAGTAATCGTGGCCGAAGCCGATAACCCCATCGACGCCGCGCATGGAGAAGTCGTTGATGTAGTCGCGTACTCGCTCGAGGCTGTCGTGGAACTGGCCGACCATCATGCGGTAGCCATGCCTGGCGAGCGCCTGCTCGACCGCAGCGACGATCGCCATCTTGGCGGACGGAGCATGGGTGTCGAGGAACGCCCCGATCATCTGGGACTTGCCGCCGCGGAGAATGCGGGCGGCCATGTTCGGCCGATATCCCAGCTCGCGTGCAATGCGTCGGATCTTCACGATCGTCTCAGGGCTCACGCCCTGAGTCTTGTCGCCAGTGGCGTTTAGCGCTTTGGAAACGCTGACCATGGACACGCCGGCCCGCTGGGCAATGACAGCCAGCGAAACGGGGCGACCGCGACGTTTCGTCTGTTGTTCCACCATGCCAAGACCCCTTTTCGAGCAACCAGCCCATCAATCGCCACGGCCGCGCCCGCCGTAGATAATGCTTGTAACACAACTTACATTCATCATAAACAGCCATGCTTGACAAGGCTTAACCTTAAGCTTATCCTAGCAGAAAAGGCTCGGCGAGAAAAGGCTTAGGCTTGATTTTAAGCTTTTCAAGGCAAGGGCAGTCGCCCTTAACAGTACATATTTGCATCGATCCCTTTTGATCCCGAAAGGATAATAGCATGGCCAACAGCTGCGGTCCTGGGCACTTGGGCGGAGCCGTGCCGGTCGGCGACGTCATGCTGCGGCGTAGATTGCCATCACCCAAACACCTGCTCGGCGGTCGCTTGGACAGGCAGCGGGCCAACGCTCTCCAAGCCGGCTTCACACTCATTGAACTGCTGGTGGTGATTTCGATCATCGCGCTATTGATCGCCCTGCTACTGCCCGCGTTGCAGTCGGCACGGGAGTCGGCGCGAAACGTCCAGTGCGGGACACATCTGCGATCGCTTGGCATGGGGTTGTTCTTATATGCCGACGATTACCGGGACACGTTGCCGCCCGGGTTCGGCTTTCGCGAAGATGGTAGTGCCCGGGGGCCATGGCAGGACGCGCAGAACCCGCAGAATGTCGCGAACTGGGCCCGCGGCGTGTCGGGTTACGCCGGGTTCAACCACAATACCAATCTATGGTCCGGCAATCGCACCACAACCGGAATATTTGAATGCCCGACTGCAGCACCGGAGCATCATCTGCCAAACACCTGGTATGCGATGCCCCGTGCGCTTTCGACGACCTCGGCGTTTGGTGGCCAGTGGCGCCCCCTCGCTTCGCTTGAGCAGCCTGGCGCCACGGTGGGCTTACTCGATGGATTTCGAAATCTGCCCACGCTCGATTGGTGGGTTTCGGAACTTGGCAACGTCGTCTCCGACGAAACGAACCGCCGCATCTACCGCCATCGCGGTATGACGGACAACTTTCTTTTCCTGGACGGACATGTCACCCCGCTTGGGGAAGGTTCGGAGGGGGAAGGCGAAGAACTCGAAGGCCATTACATCGCCTGGTATCGCTAATGTCCGTTGATCATCATCAGGCCGAACTGCACGCGCGGTCGTGAAACACCGTCGTCGCGCGGTCGTGCATAGACAGTCAGCCGCAATAAAAAAGGAACTTCGACCGATGAGAAAGATTCGCCTCGACATCATGTGCATGGCCATCGTGACTGCGACGGGAACCTGGGCCGCGAGCACGTCGGCTGACACACTGGCGTCGCGCATCGCCATCGTCGTCGCGGAGCAGGCCACGCCGGCGGAGCGAAATGCAGCGGATCAATTGCAGCGATACCTCGGCAAGATCTATGGCGTTGAATTCGACGTGATCGCAGAGCCCGCGGAAGAACGGGACCACATCTTCGTCGGTCGTTCACAATGGACGCAAGGTATTGACTTGGGACCGTTGGGGACCGAGGGGATCGTGATACAGACGCGCGAGCGAGACATGATCCTGATCGGCGGTCCGCCGAGGGGCACGCTGAACGCCGTGTTCACGTTTCTTCAGGACGAGATGGGCTGTCGCTGGTATGCGCCAGACGAGCAACTGATCCCCGAAAGGAAGTTGAGCGAAAGCGATCTTTCGCAAGGGCTTCGTTCGCTCGTGGGTGAATTGGACGTGCGGTATATGCCGCCTTTTACGCATCGACAATATTTCGGACAGTCAACTCAGGACGTCGAATTCGCGGTAAAGAACCGGCTCAACGGCCGTAACTGGCAACGCCCGATTCCAGAGGAATGGGGCGGGAATGTCTACATGGCCCAACCCACCGGTGGGCATACGCTGATTCGAAGTTTCCTCAAGCCGGACGATCACTTCGACACCCACCCCGAATGGTTTGCCTGGCGGGAGGAGGCCGGTGAGCATCAGACGAGCCAACCTTGCCTGACCCACCCCGAGGTGCACGAGCAGGTGACGGTTGAGGTGTTGGCCTATCTTGAGGAGCATTATCCGACGTGGGAAGCGGGGCCGAAGATCGTTTCGGTCAGCAACGCTGACAATGACCGGTATTGCGAATGCGAACGTTGTACGGAGGTGTACGAACGCGAGGGCGCGAAATCCGGCGCTCTGCTGGAACTGGTGAACGCGGTCGCGGACGCCGTTGCGGAAGATTATCCCGATGTGCTGGTGAGTACGCTAGCCTACTGGAAGACATCGACGCCCCCGGCTCGCTTGCGAGCACGGCCGAATGTCCTGATCCATCTAGGCACCATGCAGCGTGATCATAAAGTGGGCGTGGATCAAACCAAATATGGCGACTATCTGCAGCGGTGGGGTCGGGTAGCGCAACATCTCTACATCTGGGACTACGACACCAATTATCACAACTACATGCGCCCGCACCCGAGCTATCGCGCGGTGCCGAGGAGTTTGAAGTTCTTCCGTGTCCGAGGCGTGACGGGCGTATTCGTCCAAGGCGGTTGGGGCAAGCCGGAGCTGCACAACATGCGTGCATGGGTCAACGGCCAACTGCTCTGGGACCCAAGCCGCAACCCGCGGGCGTTGATGCGTGAATTCGCAGAAGCGTACTACGGTGAAGCCGCGTCATACGTCCTTGACTACATGGAAACCATCTATCGCGCCGTACAACGAGCGGAGAAAAGCTACCTGAGTGTGTATGGCACAACCGATACGTGGCTGAAACTCCCAGACATGAACCGGGCCCAGGAACTGATCACCCAGGCTCGAACAGCCGTGGAAGACGACGAACGTCTTCGTGAACGGATCGACCTGCTGCAGATGGGCCTCGACATGATCTGGCTGGAGCGTTACGAGGAACTCCGCAACGCCGCTGAAGAAACGAACGCGCCGTTTAACGGACCTGACGACCCGCTCGCCCTCGTGGACCATTACGCGGAGAATCCGCTGAATGTGGCGACGATGAGAGAAGGCCAATCGGGTGATTACGGCCAGTTTCTTTCCCGCATCCGAGAGACACTGACTTCGGAGTGAAGACGTCGGCCTCAAAAATAGTTAAACAACGGATCAGGGATATGGGACATGGCGACCAGGATGTGACGGCGGCGATTGCAACAGGCGTGAGGCTCGCCGATAGTCATGCGATGAAGGTCGCAGTCCGTTGGATCAGCGACGTGAACCTCGACGCCGCCGCCGGTTGGTTCTCCATGTATTGAAATTCAACCCGCCCCTGCCAGCCGACCCGCTGGCGGGGTCGCGGCCGATCGGCCGCGGTTAAATGCCAACAGGATATCGAGCCGCTGCCGGTTGCTGGCCTGACTTTCGTCACGACCGAGTCGAAAGTTCTTCGGCTCGACCTTGCCGTCGGAGGCTGGGTGCTTGCCGAGGCATCTGCGGCAGCTGCCGTCGGCCACCTGTGAGATAGTGGCTTGCAGGCAATCGGTATCCATCCGGCTTTTACAGCTCGACATATTGCATGTCAGTCAGCTGCTTCAGCGCGATCGGCGGGTGGTGCACGTCGGTCACGAATGCATCGCCCATCTCACGGCGAAGCGCCTTCACGTCATATCGCTGACGCTCAGCCGCACCCACCGCGGCCAGCAGGTCGAGGGCGATCTGCCCCTCGTTCTTCGCCAGCTCAATCACGGGGATCGCCTGGTTAAAGCTCTGCAGTCGATGCTTGTGGTTCTCGAACGTGCCGGCCTTCTCCGCCCACGTCGCACCGGGCAGCATCACGTCCACCTTCTCGTACAACCCGCTCGGCAGCGTGTCGATCAGGACGTTGTAGCGATCACCACTGGTCAACGCCTCGACGAATTCCGGCGTCGTCCAGTCGCTGGGGTAGTTGCCGGTGATCAGCGTCGCGGCGATCTTGCCAGTCTTGAGTTGCTTGAGCAGATCGTCGTACTCGATGACGTTGTCCGAAAGTTGGCCCAAGGCTCGGCGGACACCGCGAGCGTTCGGGGCTTTCTCCGCGAGCACGGTGTAGCCGCCGGGGAAGGTCTTGTCCTGGCCCTTCGTGGGCACGGGGCCGACGGCGAGCGTCGCCTGCGGATCGACCGCCAGCGCCAGCTTGCCCAGCAGGTACGCTTCTTCGCAAGGCAGCATCGGGCTGACCATGACGGCCAACGAGCCTTCGCCCTTGTCTTTGACGATCTGCTGATACTTTTCGATGACCTGCTTGTACGCCTGGTTCCAGTCGCATTCTTCGTGCGTCCCCTGGACCTTGTGCGTGGGCGAGCGGAAGCGGTCTTCGTGGTTGATGAACTTGTAGCCGAAGCGGATTTCGTCGCTGATCCACCACGTGTTCACGTCCATGTTCGTGCGTGGCTTGATGCGATAGACCTTGCCTTCGAACTTGTTGTATTCGATGGAGATGTTGTCGCCGCTGGCGGTGATGCCGTCGATGCTGGCGGCCTTCTCCAGGTTCCACACGCGCATGGACATGAGGAAATCTTTGTCGAGCAGAGCGCCGACGGGGCAGAGGTCGACGACGTTGCCGGACAGCTCGTTTTCGAGCGGGTTGCCGGGGAAGACGTCGATCTGTTCGTTGTTGCCTCTGCCGAACACGCCGATTTCGTTCGTGCCGGTGACTTCGCGGGTGAAGCGGACGCAGCGGGTGCACATGATGCAGCGGTCGGCGTAGAGCAGCACGTGCGTGCCGAGGTTTTTCTTCGGCTGTTTGATTTTGGTTTCGTCGAATCGGCTCTTGGCCCGACCGTACTTGTAGCTGTAGTCCTGAAGCGAGCACTCGCCGGCCTGATCGCAGACGGGGCAGTCCAGCGGGTGGTTGATCAGCAGGTACTCCATCACCGCCTTCTGGTTGGCGACGGACTTGGGGCTGGACAGGTGGACTTCCATGCCGTCGGCCGCGGGGGTCTGGCAGGTGGGCACGAGCTTGGGGACCAGCTCTACCTTGTTGTCATTGCGCGGGTTAGGCTGCGAGATCTCCGCAAGGCATATGCGGCAGCTCGCCACCACCGAGAGGCCGGGGTGGTAGCAGTAGTGAGGGATTTCGACGCCATTGTCCAGGGCGACCTGGAGGATGGACTTCTTGCCTTCGAATTCGTATGTCTGGCCGTCAATGCTGAGCTTAGGCATGGCGGAATGCTTCCAAAGCGGATCGTTGTAATCAGAGGGAAATCGTAAGGTGAACGGGGGCGGGCGTCCAATGAGGGGGTGGTTGGGTTTCTGGTTTGTGGTTTCTCGTTTCTGGTTTAGGGAAGCGGATCTCCAAGCCGAGCCCTGAGCGAGTCCGCGAGCGAAGGGCCAGGTCGGGCGGAATTGCAAATCGCTGATTTCTAATTGCTGATTGCATCGGCGAGGCTCCCCCAGATTAGCGATCCGCAATCAGCAATTAGCAATCCTCCCCCTTACGCCCGACTTTGCATGATCTCGCCGCAATGTGCCGATAACGGGAAACGTGTCTCGTGACCCGGACCATCCTGTGGAACGTCTGTTCGCCGCCCTGCCGGGGTGGATGTTTCTGCTGGGAGCGTTGTCGCTGATGGCGATGACGCTGATCACGCCGCCCTGGTTGCACGGCCGCGACCTGGCGTGGAAGCAGGAACTGATGCACGCCCAACTGGATCGGCTGACACGTCAGCAGGATCGCTACAAGCAGTTTCACGCCTCGCTGGTGGCGGACGATCCGATCCTGCTCGAACGGCTGGCGTTCACACAGCTTCGGCTGAAGCCGACCGATCGCGAGCTGCTCGATCCGATGGGCGGGCGATCGGTCGCCGGCGTCCCGCTGGGCCACGGCGAAGCCGGCGGCGCGACGATCGAGGCCTGGCTGGCCGAGCCGATGCCGGTGGTCGGCGTGGACGTGCCGGCCCGGACGCCGATCGAGACACGGCTGACCCGACTGACGCAGGGCCGCAATCGGCTGGGCCTGCTGGCGGCGGCATTGCTCTGCCTGCTCGGAGCGCTGTGGTACGGGCCCGCGTCGACCGGCCGCAGGTCACGCGACTGAAGCCAACGGGCGTGCTTCGAGATGTTTCGTGACTACCGATAAAAACTTTCGTGTCAATTGTGTCAATTTCCCTAATCCTTCCGCGACGTCAGGCCGATGGACCGTTAAAAGTTGTTTGACCACCCCAGGTCCATGGTGCTGGAGTCATTGAATGGAAAGCCAACAAGTCGGTCGGTTTCTGGTCGAACGCGGTGTATTGACGCAGACGCAGCTTCAGCAGGCGAACCGCCGCAGCGGACTGGACCGCCGGCCGATCTGGCAGCACGCCGCCGAGTTGAACAATCTCACCGAATCCGAGGTCTGGAACCAGTGCGCCGCCGAGTTGGTTCGGCAGTGCCCGCACGGAAACCTGTTCCGCGAACGACGCGAAGACAACTGCATGGCAGTACTGTCCGCCCGCGATGCGTGGGAGAACCTGGTACTGCCGCTGCGGGTCGAAGACGGTCAGATGGTCTGTGCTACAACGGAAGAGACACTGGCCCAGGCGCTACCGCTGATGATGCGGGCCAGCGACCTGCCCTGCCGGTTCATCCTGGTGGCGGTGCACTCGATCGAGCAGTTCATCGCTGAGCTGTACCACTACGAGGGCATCGAAGTCGAAGACTGACCCCTCGCCACGCGAAGGCGGCATGGCCGGCCCGAGCCAATCAAAAAAAGACGGGGCCTGCCGCCGCAAGCCCCGCCCGATGCCACAACCCGTCGCCGGGTCACGGAGACTGCCCCCTCGCCTGGCTTTCTCCCTCCGGTCCCAGTCCGCGATTCCTTTCGCGAAGCATTCCGCCGAACCACTCCCCTGCCGCCCCGGCCCCAACCTCACGGCCCGTCGGCTGCTGTCGGGAGCTACTTTGCAAAAACCGTGCCACATCTCCAGCAACCCGCGATCGCTGATTTTGATGCGATCAACGCCTACGCGATAAGCGTTGCGGCACCTATATGCCTGCAAGTAGGGCAACGATGGTGAAGGGGGTGGCGGGGGTCGCGAAAAATGCAAGTCGGCTTAACGACAACGCTGAACCGTCGCCGTCAATGCACCTGAACAGTGCCGACGGCCACTTCGCCGCTGGTCGGGTCGACCGTGAGCGTGACGGAGCGGTTGTCCACGGAGAGGGTGATCGGCAGCGGCGTGTCGTCGGCCTGCTGGATCTGGCCGAAGCGTCCGAAGCGGAGCACGGGTTCGCCGTCGATGGTGGAGCTTTCGATGGCGGAGCTGTCGACGGTGACGCCGACGAGGTGCTTCGCCTGGCCGACGCCGAAGCGTACTTTGTAGGGGCGGTGGTCGATCGGGTGGCCGATCGGCTCGTCGGTGTCGTGTGCGTAGGCGAGTTGGTAGCCCTTGCCTTCATCAATAAAGACCACGACGGTCGGCTGGTCGGCCCGGGTGATCGAAGCGACGCGGGCGTGGTCGATGTCGGCGGCGAGCACACGTGCAGCGGCGGCGAGCCGACTGTTGGCCGTGCCGCCGAGCATCGGCACCGCGAGTGCTGCGACGATCGCAACGGTCGTCACCACCATGATCAGTTCGATCATCGTGTAGCCGGGGCCGACGGTACGGAGGCGGGTATGCGGGCGTGTGTCTGTCATCCTCGCCTTCATCGGCCGATCGTCACCGCGACTTCGCAGCAGAGGGCGACAGATCACGCCGACTGTTGCATCCGTGACGGTTGTAGCGATTGCGTCGGCAAACCATCATCCCAAACACCCTGACACACAAGGGTGCGTTAACCCCACCCCCCTGCACGGACGATGCAACGGGTGATGATCGCCGATCACACGTCGGCGTCGTCATGGGGAGAACGTATGCCCGACCCGTCCGCGAATGCGAATCATGCCCACCGCGCCGCGCCGCCGGCCTTGCGCCGTCGTTGTCGACGTATGGCAGGCTTTACGCTCACCGAGGCATTGCTCGCATCGACCGTGCTCGCATTCGCAGTGGCGGCGCTGATGCAGGCGATCGTCGCCGGCCAGATGCAGACCTACCACGCGTTGCACGAAACCCGCGCTACCGCCCTCAACGAAGCGCTGCTCGACGAACTGCTCAGCGTGCCCTACTCCGAATTGCCTTCATGGGACGGCTTCAGTCAGTCGGCCGGTGAAATTCAGGACACGCACGGCAACCCGCACGCCGACGCATACCAACGCTTCGAACAAAACGTCGAAGTCAGCGCGGAAGGCTCGATCACACTGCCCGGCATGGGAACAGTGGTTGGCCGAAGCATCACCATCACCGTCAGCGACGATCGCGAAGGTGAGTGGCGCGTGCAACGGTTCGTCTTCAACCCCGCCGCGGCCGGCCCCGGCGACGAGATGGAGGAGATCGACCCGTGATAGCCAACCGTCATCGTGGCATGACACTCATCGAGCTGATCCTGGCGGTGGCCATCACCGCCGTGGTTGGCATGGCGGTGGTCGCCATGCTCAGCGCGGTCGACTACGGCACGAACTCCAGCCGTGACCTGCGCGAGCTGGTTGTTCGCAGCAAGACGCTCACCGAGCGTATCAACGACCTCGTCCACCAGGCCGACGAGGTGCTCGCCGTCGGCGAAGACTACATCGTGCTCTGGGTTCGTGACGTTGAAAACCTCGACGGCGACACCGTCTACCGCCACGAGTTGCGTCACCTGGCCCATGATTCAAACACCAACGAGCTGCACCTATACATCGCCGCGGACACCAGCCCGAACACGACCTACGACGCAACTGCCGACTTCAGCAACCTGCTCGCCACCGAACAATCCAGACGGCTGGCACGCGGCGTGGCGAGTTGGCAGGTCGAGCTCGATCCGGCCGAACCGGCCGACGCCCGGCTGGTGACATATCGGCTTGCCCTGACCGTCGGCGGCCTGCAGGAGTCCATCATCAGCTCCGCCGCGCTGCGCAACCGCTAACTTTCCGGAACGCCCCGCTATGCACCACGCCACCACAACCCGATCAGCCCGACCGTCGCCCGCCACACACCAGCGCGGCGTCGCGTTGATGCTGGTGGTGGTCGCGCTGGCGATGGCGACCATGCTCGCCGTGCCGTTCCTCATCGCGCAGGGCACGTCCGCCGCGGTGGGCAAGAACATCAGCGACCACCACCGCGCCCGCGCGATCGCCGAGTCGGGCATCGAAATGGGGCTGGCGTACATCCATCAGCATTCAGACTGGCGTAACGCCCAGACGCCCGGCGTCTGGCTGGCCGAGATGCCATACGCCAACGGCACCATTCACATTCACGTACAAAACGAAGATGACGACGCGTCGCCCGACGCGCTCGGCGATGTGGTCATTCTCATCAGCACCGGGCGATACAACAGCACAAGCCACACCGCCCGCGCCCGCGTGCAAGGCCAACCCCCCTCACCCGGCGGCTCGCCGTTCACAATGCCCTACGGCATCGCGCTGAAACAAACCTTCAACCTCGTCGGCAATGCCGAGGTCAACGCCATGGACTCCCGCGTTGACAGCTTTAGCCCGCATGTGAGTGCGGACCAAGCCGCGACACACGACGCCCTCGTCGCCACCAACAGTAGCGGCCAAGGCCATGTCCAGCTCACCGGCAGCGCAACGCTATACGGCAACGTGCACGTCGGCCCCGGCGAACATGTCAACCCCGACCAGGTCGTCAACGTCACCGGCAACACCAACGTGTTCCGCGTGGGAACCAAAGAAAAACTCGAACAGGCGATGGAGATTCCTGACATCACCATGCCGCCGAACATGCCGCCTTCCCAAGGCGATTACGTCATCAACAACTGGGCCGGCACGGAACAAACCATGACCGCCGGCACATACCGGTACGATGATTTCGAGATCGGCGGCGACTCAACGCTCTACATCGAAGGCGACGTCACCATCATCGCCGACGGCACGTTCAAAGCAGGCAACTCCGGCCGCATCTTTCTCAAGGAAGGCGCACGCCTGAACATCTACACCGAACGCCTCTACGTCGACGGCAACGCACGCATCAAGCACACCAACCACTACGACCCCACCGCCATCACCGTCTTCCAGACCGGCAGCGACTCGGTCTGGATGCGCGGCTCCGCCGAGGTCGCCGCGGGCATCGTCGCCCCCAACGCCGGCCTCGACATGCGCGGCAACACACGACTGTTCGGCGGCTTCTACGGCGACAGCGTCCAGATCCACGGAAGCTCACGACTGACGCAGGACATCGCCCTATACGAAACCAGCCAGACAGGCGGCGGCCCTGGCACCGGCGGTTCAGGCGGCAACTATCGCGTCCGCTGGCTCAGCACAACCCACCACCACTGAAGTCACCCCACCCCCATCCCCATCCCAAAGCCGAGCCCCGAGCGAGTCCGCGAGCGAAGGGCCGGATCTTCGGAATTGCTAATTTCTGATTGCTGATTGCTAATCGCTGATCGCATCGGCGTGGGGCCCCAATTAGCGATCAGCAATTAGAAATTAGAAATCAGACCCCCTTGCCCCCCACGGCAAATGCGGTAACACTGCGCACCATGTTCGTCTACGCCGGTATTGATGAAGCGGGCTATGGCCCCCTGTTTGGACCGCTGCTCGTCGGCCGAGCGGTGTTCGTGCTGCCGGACCATCCCACCCCGAACGAGCCGCCTGCGTTGTGGCAAACGCTCGCGAAAGTCGTCTGCCGTAAGCCCAACGACAAACGAAGACGCATCGCTGTCAACGACTCGAAAAAGCTCACCACCCCCGCCGCCGGCCTCCGCCATCTCGAAACCGGCTGCCTCGCGTTCGCCGGCGCAGCGGGCCATGCACCAGCCACGCTCGACAACTGGCTGGCCTGCCTCGGCGAGCGATGTCACGAAACGCTCGACCACTTGCCGTGGTATGCACCCTGCAACGATCGGCCGTGGAACGCGATACCGACCTGTGTCGACGCGGGCGAGCTAGCCATTGCGCGCAACATGCTGACCGCCGGCTGCAAACATGCGGGCGTCACGGTCGCCGACGTCGGTGCTGCCGTCGTGCTCGAAGATCGCTTCAACAAAATGGTCGCCGCCACGCGATCCAAAGCCGCCACCAGCTTCACCTTCGTCGCCAACCATCTGCAACACATCTGGCAAACGCATGGCCAACACGCGCCCTTCGTCGCCGTCGATCGGCAAGGCGGCCGAACGCATTACCGCGAACTGCTGGCGATCAACTTCCCCGACACCGCCATGACCGTGCTCGAAGAAACGCCCCGCCGCTCGGCCTACCGCCTCCAAACCGGCGACCGGAGCATGACCGTCACCTTTGAGGTCGACGCG
The DNA here is from genome assembly GCA_041821185.1 of Phycisphaerales bacterium AB-hyl4. Lineage (NCBI taxonomy): Bacteria > Pseudomonadati > Planctomycetota > Phycisphaerae > Phycisphaerales > Phycisphaeraceae > Natronomicrosphaera > Natronomicrosphaera hydrolytica. Next base: position 443,780 of record JBGUBD010000004.1, read on the forward strand.
GAACAGGCCCACATGCCCGTCGCCCTCGCATCAATGATCAGCAAGTACACCCGCGAGTTGCTCATGACCCGCTTCAACGCTTACTTCACCAGCCACCTGCCCGACGTCGCCCCCACCGCCGGCTACGCCACGGACGCCAAACGCTTCTACCGCGACATCGAACCTGCGCTCGCCACACTCGGCATCACCCGCGAAATGCTCTGCCGCCAGGCGTGATGCTCATCCCCGAAAATGTTTAGCCCCCGCGCCCACGCGGGGGTACTGGGACGAGGAGGCGCGGGCGTGCCCCGCCGTGGGCGGCGGGGCTAAACGTTCCCGTTCACAGGCAGCCGCTCATACTTCCAGCAGCACCTTCACCACATCCGACCGCCGCGCGGTCCGCAGCGCGTCTGCACCATCGCTGAGGCGCATCCGCCGACTGATCAGGCTCACCACATCGATCTGCTGCGCACTGAGCGCAGCGAGTGCATCGGGAAACGGCCCGCATCGACTGCCCACCACGTTCACTTCGTTGATCACCAACGGCGAAAGGTCGATCTGCTTCCCGTCCACCTGCGGCGCAACGGTCGTCTTCAACACGATCGTCCCGCGCGGGCGCACCATCTGCATCGCCATCGGCAGGCCGGTCGCCGAGGCAGTGCAGTCCACGACAATGTCCTGATCCTGTCGCAAACCCACTTCGCTGACCAGCCGATGCTTCACGCCCCACTTTTCGCAAAGCTGCAACTTTTCAGGATGCTTGCCGAGGCAGCGCACCGTCGCGTTGAGTTGGCTGAGCACCTGGGCGCACAGCAGGCCCAGCCGACCATCGCCGAGCACGGTGATGTAAGGCCTGCCTTCGACCGTCAACTGTCTTACGATCTGGTACGCCGCCGCCAGCGGCTCGGTAAACACCGCCTGGTCGTCGTCGACGTGTTCGGGCACTTCCAGCAGATTGCGAGCCGGCAACACGAACTGCTCAGCAAAGCAGCCGTCGCGGCCGGCGATGCCGAGCACCGTGCGATCCCGGCAATGTTCCTTGAGGCCTTTGCGACACATATCGCAGCGCCCGCAGGTGCAGTTGATCGTGCCCACCACGCGCTTGCCCACCCACTGCCGAACCTCCCGCCCGGCCTTGGGCGCGACCGACTCGACCACGCCGACGAACTCATGCCCCAACACGCCGGTGAAGCCCATGTAGCCGCGGCAGATCTCCAGATCTGTCGAGCAGATGCCCAGGCGCGTCGGACGAATCACCACCTCGCCGCTCGTCGGCTCGGGGTGGGGGCGGTTGGTGACGAACTTCGGCTGCTTGCCGTCGAAAGTAATGGCTTGCACGCGTTGGGGTTCCTGGGCAGGGCTGCTGCGGCGGGGTTGATAAACGATACCTATCGTTACTGTCGGCTGTTCCGGGGCATGGCCTTTGATCGCAACCGTGCATCGGCCGTCGCCGCCGCGCCCGGGCCTGCCTGCTCCGGTACACTGGAGCCATGACCGAACTGCCCATCGCCGACGCATCGCCGCTGCCGCGGCCGATCCAGCACGTGCTGATCCTGGCCAACAAGGGCAAGCCGCTGGTAACCCAGGCGCTGCGCGAGTTCCGCCCCTGGCTGGACGAGCGCGTCAACATCGCCGCCGAGGTCGACACGGACAAGCTCCAGCCAAGCGATGCGCAAGACCTGCCCGAAGCGGACCTGGCCATCGTGCTCGGCGGCGATGGCACGTTTCTCTCGCAGGCCCGCGCGTTCATCAATCGCGACATGCCGCTGCTCGGCGTCAACTTCGGCAAGCTCGGCTTCCTCGCTGAGTTCACCATCGAAGACCTCAAGCACCACTGGCCCGAGATCGCCGACGGCAGCTGCCGGATGAGTCGGCGAATGATGATCGACGTGTTCGTCTACCCCGAAGGCGCACCGGAATGGGGCGGCAACGGCGCGACCATGCCCGCCCCGTCTTTTTACGCCATCGCCATGAACGACGCCGTCATTACCGCCGGCCCGCCTTACCGCATGATCGAACTCGAACTCGCCATCGAGCCCCGACACGCCGGCACGAGCGCCACCACCTTCACCGGCGACGGCGTCATCGTCTCCACCCCATCCGGCTCGACGGCTTATAACATCGCCGCCGGCGGCCCCATCGTCTCACCAGGCATCGACGGCCTCTGTCTCACCGCCATCTGCCCCCACACCCTCGCCTTCCGCCCCATCGTCTTCAACGCCAACTGCGAAACTTGGCTCGCCCTGCGACGCGCCAACGCGGGCACATCCCTCGTCATCGACGGCCAGGTCTCCGCCCACCTCGAAGCCGGGCAGCAGATCCTCGTCAAAAAACATCCCCGCGCCCTGCAACTCGTTCACAACCCCGACATCAACTACTGGAAGATGCTCGCCCACAAAATGCACTGGGCAGCCCGGCCGCGGTCGGTCTGATAGCAATCACTGATTCCTAATCGCTGATTGCTGATTGACAACGTGAGGTCATCGCGCAAATACCAATCAGCGATCAGAAATCAGCAATCAAAACCCTTCCTGCACCACCACCATCCGCTCGTCCGCATCCATCGGCACATGAACGGTCATCTCCACCGACCGCCCTTCGCCAAGCTCAGCCGTAATGCGATGCGTCCCGGCAAACACCCGCGTTCGCGCGTTGCCCAACTCATCGGTGTGCAGTGTTTCATCCGTCCACCACAACTCACTGAACAGTCGGTCCACCAGTTGCCCCCCGTGCGTCAGTTCGCCGTCCGCATCAAACAGCTCGGCGTAAGGCGTGCCCACCTCCTCGGCCGACATGTCGCCGAACCAGATACCGCCCACGTTCTCATCCGCGAACAGCAGCCGCAACAGGGTTTCCAGATTCATCGCCGCCGCCGCGTCACTCACCCCACCGACCTCCAGCCCCACGAGCACCACCTGCACATCCAGTTCGCTCAACCACGACAGCGCCCGCTCCACCGGCGCTTGCGCGAGCGTGCCGCGAACGCGCTGCTCGATCGCCACAACGTCCACCGGCACGAAGCTGTGCCGCCAGTCGGTGATCGCCCGCACCAGTTCCTGCAAGCGGTCGCCGACGAGTCGATCGTGCACGCGTACGCCCAGCTTGAGGTTCGGGCTGTCCGCGCGGGCCTGTTCATACAACCCGCGCAGCGCTGGCAAGCCGAACCGCCGTTCGATCAGGTCATGATCGAGGGCATGGGTGTAAAGGTCGAGCTGATCAACCTGCCAGCCGTAGCGTTGCACTATCTGTCGCGCGTGTGCTTCGATGGCAAGCCGTTGATCGTCGGCCGCCACATCCGAAAGCCAGTCCGGGTTGCGCGCCATGTCCGCCGCGATGCCGCCGCCCCACCGCACGAACATCCCGCGCTGGCGTGCTTCTTGAATGACCTTCGCCAATGCATCGCGGTCGGCCTCGTCATAAGCGGACCAGCCGGTCACGCCGTCGATCGCGATTGCATTAAAAACCCGCCACAGCGGCGCGTCGGCGTTGTACGCGCTCGGCCACGTCGTGTCGCGCAGCGTGAAGCCGACCGGAAAGTCATGCCGCACCTGCTCGACGCGCACCGGTGCGTCGACCACCGCTCGATCGTTTGCATCGAGCACGACGACACGCAGGTCCGTCTGCCGTGCGTCCGCGATGCGCTGCTCGCTGCGTCGCACCCACTCGCCGTCGAGCACCTGTGCCGTAGCCGGCGTCGCGACAAGCCATGCAACAACGATCCACATCCAGCGCACGCGAGTCATATTGCTTTCCTTGGTTCAAATCGGTCGACGACACACAGCCCGTCGGCCGCTTCAATGCAATCGTCAAACCAGTTCCTGCAACGCGCGGTCCAGCGTCGGCACGGCGACGAGTTGCGTGCCGCTCGGCGGTTTGATGTCCGTCGGCGGGCAATAGATCAGGTTGAACCCAAGCCGAGCCGCTTCGTGTATGCGCTGATCGAGTCGTTGGACGTGACGCAGTTCACCGCCGAGGCCGATCTCGCCGATCGCCGCCACGCCGCCACCGAGTTGCCGGTTGTGATGCGCCCCGGCGATCGCGAGCGCAACGCCCAGGTCAGCTGCCGGCTCGACCACACGCATACCGCCGACGCTTGAGGCGAACACGTCCTGGTCCGCCAGCCGCAGGCCCGCCCGTTTTTCCAGCACAGCGATCAGCATCGCCAGCCGGTTCGAGTCCAGCCCGCTGACCTTCCGCTTCGCGGCGCCGAGCACACCGGTGGCGGTCAGCGCCTGCACCTCGACGAGCAGGCATCGCGAGCCCTGCATCAGCGGGCACACTGCCGAGCCCGGCCGCGACTGATATTCCGCCGCCGCGACACCCGCGCCGTCTTTCACTTCGCGCAGGCCGTCTTCGCCCATCTCGAACAGGCCGACTTCCAATGTCGTGCCAAAGCGGTTTTTCGTGGCGCGGATGACGCGATGGCTGTGATAACGATCGCCCTCGAAATAGAGCACCGTGTCGACCATGTGTTCGAGCAGGCGCGGGCCGGCCACCGTGCCCTGCTTCGTAACGTGGCCGACAAGCAGCATGGCTGTGCCGCTCGCCTTGGCATAGTAGACCAGTTCGAGACAGCACGAACGCAGTTGCGTCACGCTACCGGGGGCGGCGGGAAGATCACCCTTGTAGATCATCTGGATCGAGTCGATGACCATGACGTCGGGCTTGACCTGCCGTGCCTGCTCGACGATGCGAGCGAGGTTCGTGTCGGCGAGCACGTAGAGGTTGTCGCCGTGATCGCGGAGTGCGCCGAGGCGTTGGGCTCGTACGCGAAGCTGCTGGCCGGACTCTTCGCTGGTGACATAGAGCACGCGCTTGCCGGTGCGGGCCAGCTCATGCGCAGCTTGCAGCAGCAGTGTCGACTTGCCGATGCCGGGATCGCCGCCAAGCAGTACGGCACTGCCAGGCACGAGCCCGCCCCCGGCCCCGTTCGGGTCGCTACTGGCGGTCATAGCACCACCGGTGGAGGCGATACTGCCGCCGAGCACGCGGTCGAACTCAAAAATATTTGTGCTGATGCGAGCCCCGGCGATGTCGTCGGCCACCTCGTGCAGCGGCACTGCCTTGGGCGCATTGACACTGTCGCTCTCACCCGCGACGCCACGCTGCGTGTCCCGTTTCGAGCCAACCGAGGCGGTGCGGTACTCTTCGAGCGTGTTCCACTGGCCGCAGTCCGGGCACTTACCCAACCACCGGGCATGCACGCCGCCACACGATCGACAGATGAATTGGACGCTGCTGCGGGCCATAGACCGTAAGCATAGCAGCCAGCGGCGCGGGGTTCCTGTCGATTGATTACGCTGATGGGATGGCTCGGCCACAAACGCGAAAACCCGGTTGGCGGCGGTCGCATCTCATCGCGCTGGTCATCAGCGTCATGCTGTCGCTGACGCTCGTGCTGCCGGGCGTGTACTGGTTCGGGCCTGATGTGCATCGGTGGATGATGCTCCGCGACCTGTCGGCCGACGATCTCGAACGACGCGAGCGGGCACTGAACTTCGTGTTTCGACGCGCTGCCGACGACGAGCGGGTCCGCCACGGGGCGGTGCGCGAGCTGGAGCAGATGACGGACGAGGACCACTTTCAGGCGCTTGTGCGGGCGCTGGATCTGGCAGGCGTGTGGCGGCGGCCGACGGTGACGGACGAGCCGTGGCTGCGGTGGTTGAAGTCGATCGCGGAACTGCCCGAGCCGACGTCACGGCTGCGCGCGGCGCAACGACTGACGGCGCTGGCGGACATGGCCGATGACGAACGTCTCGCCGAACTGCTCGAAACACTGGTGAACGATGACGATGCAAACGTGCGTTACAACGCCCTCGCAGCCACGGCGGAACTGGCCGGCGCGACAAGCTCCGCGGAGGCTCGGCTGCCTTACGAATCGCTTATCGTCGGGCGGACGCATGATGGTGAGCCTGCGATCGCGCGCGAGGCGTGGCTGCTGGTGGGGTTGCTAGACCCGGTGTTCGGCCGATCGGCAAACTGGCGTGACGCCCAGCCGAGCGTTGCCGAAGCGATGGTGTGGGCATCGGTCCAGACGAACCCGGATCGTCCGCTGGTCGCAGCCGAAGCCATGAACGACGTCGACGTGCCGGCGCGCGTACGGCGGGCGGCGGCGTATGCGCTGGCGTTTGCGGAAGCCGACGCCGCGGCCGAGGCGCTGCTGCCGATGATCGAGACAGCGGTGGCGGGCGAGCAGGTGGACGGCGTCGTGCTGTGGCGGGCCGTGCGGGGTGTGCCGACGACCGAACAGGCCATGGCGCTGCTGGCGGAACTGGCCACGCAACGACGAGAGTCGGGCAAGGCGGACCGCATCGAACTGGCGGCGCTGCATCGCGGCGCGACGAAGTCATTACATACAAGCGATGGGGATGACCAGGCCAACGCATTGCGCGAGTTGGCGGTGCTGGAGCATCATTGGCTTACGGGCACATCGCCTGACGCGATGCCCGACGCGCCACCGGCGGGCGATATGGTTCGACTGCTACGTGTGGCGACCGCGGCCGAGCCGAACATGAGCGACCTGCGCCCGTTGCTTCGGCATGGCGAAGCGAGGCTACGCGACCTGGCGTGCGTTGTCGCAGTCGAACGATTCGATAACGACGTGCTCGATGCAACGATCGCTGAGCTGCTGGTGGACTATCACGACGGCGCGAAAATCAGCGGAGCCATGCTCGCGGGCATGACGGGTTTACAATTAGAGTTGCTGCGCGAGCGGGCGAGTCGGCAGTCGAACTGGGCGGTCGGGCAGATGATGCGACTGGGGTTGTGGATGCAAGGTGCAGAGCCGACGCTCGACGGCCGAGCGTCGCGGTTGCTCGCTCGGCGTGAGCTGCCGAAGTCGAGCATGCTGCTGGCGCTGCTGCATCGCGATCCCGCAGCCGCGTGGGACGAACTGCTCGCGCCGCAGGGTGAGCCCACGATCGACCTGGTGCAGCTCTTCGATCATTATCGTTGGTGGTACATCGCCCGACGAAGCCTGCCCGACGACGCGCCGCCGCTGTGGTGGTGGGCCGACCGGCCGTTGCAGCAGATGCAGGTGGATGTGCTGCGTAGCTGGTACTTGTTGCACCGCCACACGCTTCGCAGCCCAGCGCACGAAGCGGCCCGCTTCACACCGTGAACCTTCGCCCTACACTGTGGCGACGAGATCATCGACCTTGAACTGATACGACAACCATGACCCAACACCCCACCATTCATCAGCAGCAGGAACGCGCCGGCGCGGAAACCATGAACTACGGCCCGCCGCCGGACCATGGCGGCATTGAGATCGTCGAAAGCTTCGGCCAGTTTCCGCTCGAATACGCCGCCATCCGCCAGCGTGTCGGCATCATGCACCTGCCGCAGCGCGGCATCCTCCGCTTCACCGGCGACGATCGGCAAGACTTCCTCCATCGCATGCTCACGCAGGACATCAACGGCATGACCGGCGGCGCGACCCGCCGTGCGTTTCAGTTGAACAACAAAGGACGCATCGTCGCCGACGTTGTTGTGCACCATGGCGATGCATGCACCTGGCTGGAGTTGGATCGCCTCGACATCGTTGCATTGAAAGAGCTGCTTGAAGCCAAGCTGTTCGCGGAAGACGTCACGATCGAAACATTTTCCGACGAGCGTGTAGCGATGGCGGTGATGGGGCCGGCCGCCGTGGCGCTGGTCGAGTCATTGCGTGAAGATGGCACGGAAGCCGGGCAGATCGAGCCGGGCACGCATCACGTGCTCAAGTTCGGCGACGCCTTGACAACCGTGTACCGTTGGGACGATGTCGGTGCGCCGGCGTTTCGCCTGTTCGTGCCCAGCGATGCAGCGGACGCGGTCTATGCGAAGCTGCTGGACGCCGCGGGCTACGACGCCGAGCGTGATGTCGAGCCGGACGAAGCTTACGCCCGCGAACGGCGTGAGGGGCTGCGTGGTCGGCCGGTCGGGTGGTCGGCATATAACACGACGCGCATCGAAGCCGGCTCGCCGCTGTTCCACATCGACTTCGGCGCTGACTCGCTGCCGGCCGAGACGGGACTGCTCAAAGAAACGGTCAGCTTCAACAAAGGCTGCTACCTCGGGCAGGAGATCGTCGCACGGATGCACAACCTCGGCCATCCGCGCCGCGTGTTGGTGGGGCTGAAAGTGATCGGCGAAGCGCTGCCGGTGGCCGGCGCACCGGTATACGAGCCGACGGCGAAGGGTGAGGGCATGGCCAAGAGCAACATCGTCGGCGGCGTGACCAGTTCGACGTTATCGCCCTTGCTGGGCAACGTGCCGATCGCGTTCGCGGTGATCAAGTGGGGCAACCACACGCCGGGCACAAAGTTGGCGGTGGTGGCCGAAGGCGAACTGGTTGACGCCGAGGTGCAGGCGCTGCGTTTCGTCGCGGGCGATGACGCGGGTGGTCAGTAGGCTCGCCGTTTCAGTTCACTTGATGGGCAAGCGTCAATCCTGAACCATTTCGTCCGCCGCTGCGGGCGCGGGTTTCGCCGGCGGTGTGGCGATGACGGGCACCTGCACGCGCTGCCGACATTGGCGACACCGCACCACCTTGCCGCGAGCCGCGGCCGGAACGGACAACACCGACCGACATTTAAGATTCGGGCAGATCATGCGAAGCGTACTGGAAGCCATCACTCATTCCCCAATGTGGTGTTCATCAATCCGTGGCCGCGTTGCCGCATGACACACCAGGCATGCTAAGCACCAACCACCGGGCCACATGCTGAATATCGAGCCGATCGGCCAACCGCTTTACCTGCACGACGCCTCCCTCGCGCGCAAGCCCGCACCGCAGACGTTACAGCCGGCACAAACGGGCAAGGCGGTCGCGCCTATACTGGCCGACCGTGCGTGCGATCAAGATCAACTACTTCCTCGGCTACGCGTTGATGGGCTCGGTGCTGCCCTACCTGCCCGTCTACCTCCGCGCCCAGGATCTCACCAACACGCAGGTCGGCTACATCCTGGGCATGATGGGCATCGCCATTCTGCTCAGCCCCGTGGCGTTGACGCTGCTGGCCGACGCACACCTTGAGGGGAAGACGCTGCTGGCGGCGGTTTTCGCAGCCAGCGGCTCGGCGCTGGCTGCCATGCTGCTGGTTGACGGGTTCTGGCCGATCTTCCTCGTGCACGCGCTGTTCTGCCTCGCGTTCGTGTCGATGATGCCGTTGCAGGATGGCTTGAACTTCCAGGTGCAGGCGCAGCGGCAGTCGGCCGGGCGCATGACCGTGCCGTACCATCGCGTGCGGGTGTGGGGCACGGTGGGCTTCATCCTGCCGTCGCTGATCCTCTACCTCGCGCTGGTCAACGGCGCGCCGATCGGGGCGATCCTCGTCGTCGGCGGCGCGTTCGGGCTCATCGGCATGCTTAACACCACCGCCCTGCCGCACACACGCTCCACGCCACGCGGCGGCGGGCCCGCCTCGGATGTGCCCCTGCCCACGAATAACAATCAACCCGAAGCAAACAACAACAAACCGCTCGCCAACGGCAACAACCGCCTGCCCACGATCGACGCCCTGCACGCGATGCTCCGCCCGCATGTACTGGTGTTCTGCGCCGCGATGTTCCTGGCCCACATCGCCAACAGCGCCTACTACGCCTTCTACCCGCTGTACCTCACCGAACAGGTCGGCGTGCCCAACGAATGGGTGGGCCTGATCACCAACCTCGGCGTGGCGATCGAAGTATTCTTCATGCTCGGGTTCGGCCTGCTGATGGCACGGTTCGGCATCCGCTGGCTGATGGCGATCGGCATCATCGCCATGGCGCTGCGCATGCTGCTGCTTTACACCTGGCCGAGCGTCGCGATGGCTGTGGCCACGCAGCTGTTGCACGGCCTGCATGTGCTGGTGATCCACGTCGCCCCGCCGATCTTCCTCAACCGGCAGGCCGACAACCGCTACCGCAACTCGATCCACGGCCTGTACGCCATGACCGTCTACGGCGTCGGCCGCATCATCGGCGCCGTGCTCGGCGGCTTTATCGCCGACATCTCACTGCTGGCGGTGTTCGGCTATTCCGCCCTGGTCTGCGCCGCCGCCGCCGTACTGTTCGCCTTGTTCTACCGCGAGCCGACTGCCCAGCCCGAGGTCAGCCGTTAGGCAAACACGCGAACGCCTCGACGATTCGCGGCTTCCTGCACCGCTTCAATGCCCAACGCCTTCAGCATGAACTGATGCAGATCGGTGTTTTTGGTGAACGGGCCGACCTGCTCCGCGCCGGGGCCGGTGGCCGCGAGTTCGACATAGTCCGCCGAGTGCGATCGGCCGATCCAGTTGAAATCCAGGTGGTTCGCGACAACTTTCGCGACCAGGCTGCGGATGTGGTTCGTACGGTGATAAGGCAGTTCATAGTCGCCACGGACGAAATCGTAGATCATGTCCGTTTCGCGGTCGCTGATCTCCAGTTCGAGCGTTTCCTTGAACCGATCACGAATCGTGTCACGGCTGACTTCCTCATTAAGCTCAGGGACAATGTGCGTGAGGCCGGTGCCCTTGAAACGCGAGAGCTTCTCGAACTGCCCATGCCCCAGGTCCGGGCCCGCCTGAAAGCCGGGGTTCGCATTGCCGTGGTCGGTCGTGATGATCACCAGCGTATCCGGGTGTTCCTGCTGAAACGCTAGCGCCACGCCGATCGCGTCGTCAAACGCAAGCTGGTCGAACAACAGGCCGCCCAGGTCGTTGCCATGTGCGGCGTGGTCAACCCGGCCGCCTTCGACTTGAAGCACAAAGCCGTCGCCGATGCGATTCAGCCGCTGCAAGGCGGCATCGGTCATCTCGGCGAGCGTGGGGACGGATTGCTTGCTTTGTTCATTGTGAAGCCGATCAATCTCGTACGGCAGATGCCAATTACTGAAGGTTCCAAGCACGCCGACGTCGCTGTCGGATAGTGCCAGCAGCGCATCGCGGTCACGGATGATTTCGTGCCCGGCCTGCTCGAACTTGCCGTACAGGTCCTCGCCGTCGTCGCGTCGTTCGGGGTCGAAGTAGTGGTTGCCGCCGCCGAGGATCACGTCGTAGCCGCGTTCGTAGTACTGCTTGGCAATGTCTGCCTCTTGCCCGCGGCTGGCTACGTTTGCGCCGAAGCCGGCGGGGGTGGCGTGCGTCACGGTCGTGGTGGTCACCAGGCCGGTTGCCTTGCCCGCTTCGCGGGCGATTTGCAGAATCGTCGGGTATTCTTCGTCATCGGGGCCGATGTTCACCGAGCCGTTGTTCACGCGGTGTCCGCAACCCCATGATGCGGCCGCAGCGGCGGAGTCGGTGACCATGGCGTTGCGCGAACTCATGTCCATCAGCCCGCGATGCACAGGCAAGTCGCGCTGCATGTAAAGGTCGATCCAGTGCGTGTGCCGCTCATCACGCCAGTAGAGGTACTGGTCAGCAGCGGTCAGCGTGCCCATGCTCATGCCGTCGCTGACAAGGAAAATCACGTTACGCGCCTTGCCGTTGCCGGACGAGCCTGCATTGCCCGGCTGACGCTGCTGCGCCCGCGCTTCGCCTGCCACCGAACCGAGTCCCAGCAGCAGCGGCGAGGCTGCGCCCAGTTGAAGAAAACGTCGTCGATCCATCGTGTGGTTTCTCCAGAAGTGAACAGGCCAAGTCGTTTACGTCAAGGCGATGGTACCAGCACGGCCCCTTCGTCGACAGCCTCTGGCGGGAAATCGGCCCACGCGACACCACAGGATTTCCTGCTTAGCTGATCGCATTGACGATCGCTGTGTCTACAGATACCGGCGTCGCTTGTGCATCGGATTGAGTCAGGCGGTCCTGCTGCGGTGCATTTTCTGTAAATGGCTGGCGGGTGCCTGCGACGTACGACGATCAAGTTGTGTGGCAAAGTGATTTTACGCGCGTTATGTGCGGTTAAGTCTTGACGCCCGAGCGGTGACGGGGTGTAATGAAGTAGCAGTCGGGTGCATGTTTAACGGGCTTCGGCCGGCGGGGTGGGTGATAGGGAGGCCCCTGCGTAGTTGCACTGCCGCCTCGGGTTGGCAGGCTTGCGGGGCCGCGAGATTCGAGAGCGGTTCTGGCACGTTGCGACAGAAGCGCTTCGGCGCTTCCTCGGGTAGCGGACGAAGTGTGGCCGCGTAATTCATCTGGCCGATCGACACTTCAGACCGTCGCGCCGAGCACCTCTTGCGCGAAAGGACATTTCGATGTTCGGGTTCAGCAAAAAGCCGGAAATGCGATTTTGGGAAGCCCTGCTCGCAGAAGATGTGAACCAGGTGCGCGATTTCCTGCAATCGGACGCGTCGCTGGCACAGGCGTGTGCGCCGTACAAGCTTTGCCGACGTGAGCCCGATTTGACTGATCAGATGACACCGCTGCACGCCGCGGCCGGGCGTGGCTGGGCCCAGCAGGTGAAGTTGCTGCTGGTCGCCGGCGCGGATGTGGACGCGGAGGCGGATGGCGCGACGCCGTTGCATGAGGCCGCCGAGGGTGGGCATCAGGAAGTGGTGGAGTTGCTGCTGTTTCGCCAGGCCAACGTCTACGCCACGGACAGCTCGGGCCGTACCGCCCTGCATCGCGCTGCCATGGCGGGCCATGACGACGTGGCGAACCTGCTGCTGGACAACGGCGCCCGGCTGGAGGCGACCGACGACGAGGGCAACACCGTGCTGCACTGCCTCGCGGCGGGCGGCTGCGAGACAGCGGTCAAGCGTGTACTCGAATCCGACGTCGAGACTGACCCGTGCAATACGACGCATCAGCGTACGCCGCTGCATCTTGTGGTGGTGCATGCCGACCACACCACGGCGAGTCGCCTTCACCCCGCGCAGCGACACCAGCGGGCACGAATGGAACGCTCCGCCAGGCTGTTGATCGAACACGGCGCGGACGTCAACGCTGTCGACGCCGGCGGCAACACACCGCTGGACCTGTTCAACTATCTCGAAGGCGACAACGAAAACGACCCGCTCGTCCGCCTGCTGCGCAAGCATGGCGGACGCTGGATGCGTTATCAGCATCGCCACGCCCACGCCAACGTCAACGCCAACGCCAACGGCGCCTCATCGAACGGCAGCCGTATGAGCTTTGACGAACAGCCGCAGGTCGATCAGGCCGTGCTCGCCCACGACAGCCACAACTCGCGTATGGGCACAACCAGCGGCTCGATGGCTGCTCGCAGTGCGATGGGCTTCGTGGGCGATCCAATTCCCCTGGACACCGGCTCGGTGATCATCGGCCGCAACCCCGACTGCGACGTTCGCTACCGCAGCCGAACGCTGTCACGCAAACATGCCCAGATCACCTTCGAGCAAGGCTCGTACATGATCAAAGACCTCGGCTCGCATAACGGCGTGATCATCAACGGCCGCAAGGTCCACGCGCCGCACCTGCTCAGCCCCGGCGAAACCATCACGCTCGGAACATACGAGTTCGAGTTCGACGGCGAAAACCTCCTTCCACTCCGCGAAGAACTCAGCGAAAACGAACTGCGCGCCGAACTCAAACGCTAACCAACCGCTCAATACGACAACGCCGCCTCTGCGCTTGCAACATTTAGCCGCGGTGCTCGCACCGCGCTCTTCGGCTCTGCGGGTCGAACGCGCGGGCCAAGGCCCGCGGCTAAATGGGAACCCGCGTTGTCGTGTTGAACCGCCGCACCCGCCCGCGAGCGCATCAGCTACCATATCCGCATGCCCCCGGACGCCCCACCGGACGCCCCCCGGAAGCCCCCGGCTCGACTCCGAGGCCCGCATGCACGCGACCCGAACAACCGATCATGATCCCCCATCTGCCGAACCGCCCGACGCTCGACCGCGCGTGTTCGAAGCACGCGGTCTGACCAAGGTCTACACCATGGGCGAAGTGCAGGTGCACGCGCTACGGGGTGTCGATCTCGACCTGCACGAAGGCGAGCTGCTCGTGCTGCTCGGGCCTTCCGGCAGCGGCAAGTCCACGCTCTTGAACATCCTCGGCGGACTCGACACGCCCACCGCCGGGCAGGTCCGTTACCACAACCAAGACCTCGCCCGCGCGAGCGACGCCGAGCTGACCCGCTACCGCCGGGATCATGTCGGGTTCATCTTCCAGTTCTACAACCTGATTCCGTCGCTGACAGCGCGGGAGAACGTGGCGCTGGTCACGGAGATCGCGCGCGACCCGATGCAGCCAGGCGACGCGCTGGCGATGGTCAACCTCACAGACCGGATGGATCACTTCCCGTCGCAACTGTCTGGCGGCGAGCAGCAGCGGGTCGCCATTGCCCGCGCGATCGCGAAGCGGCCACAGATTCTGCTCTGCGACGAGCCGACCGGTGCGCTGGATGTGCACACCGGTATCATCGTGCTCGAAGCGATCGACCGGGTAAACCGCGAGCTTGGCACGGCCACGGCGGTGATCACACACAACGCGGTCATCGCCGACATGGCCGACCGCGTCGTCTCGCTTTCCGACGGCAACATCGCCCGCGAGCACCATAACGACCGGCGGGTGCCGGCCAACAAGCTCACCTGGTAAACGACCCATGCGCGCCCTGGACCGCAAACTATTTCGCGACCTTCGCAGACTGTGGGGACAGGCGCTCGCGATCGCGCTGGTGATCGCTTCGGGTATCGCAACGTTTGTCATGTCGCTGAGCACGCTGGATTCGTTGACACTCTCGCAGGAAACGTACTACGAGCGTTATCGCTTCGCGGACGTGTTTGCTTCGCTGATCCGCGCACCGGACAGCGTGACCGATCGCATCGCGGACATCCCCGGTGTGACGCAAGTGCAGACGCGCACGGTGGTGGACGTAACCCTGGAAGTGCCCGACTTCCCCGAGCCGGCAACGGGTCGGCTGATTTCTATTCCGGAAGATCGCGAGCCGAGGCTCAACTCACTGTTCCTGCGTCGCGGGCGGTGGATCGAGCCGGGCGCGCGTGGGGAAGTGCTTGCCAACGAAGCGTTCGTCAATGCACATGGGTTGGACATCGGCGACAACGTCGACGTGGTGATCAACGAGCGATGGCAACGGCTGACCATTGTGGGCATCGCGCTTTCGCCGGAGTATGTGATGCAGATCCGCGCCGGCGATCTGCTGCCGGATGAGCAGCGGTTCGGCGTGTTCTGGATGGGCGAGCCGGAGCTGGACGCAGCGTATGACATGGAAGGCGCGTTCAACGATGTTACGCTCGGCCTGCAGCGCGGCGCGTCGGAAGCCGACGTCCTCCGCCGACTCGACATGATCCTCGAACCCTACGGCGGCCTGGGCGCGTTCGGGCGGGATGACCAGCTCTCGCATCGCTTTCTCTCGGACGAAATACAGGGTCTTTACGCGATGGGTTTCATCACGCCGATTATCTTCCTCGGCGTGGCGGCGTTTCTATTGAACGTCGTGCTCGCACGGCTGGTGAGCACGCAACGTGAGATCATCGCGGCATTGCGCGCGTTCGGCTACACGAAGTTCGAAGTCGCGATGCACTACTTTCAACTCGTGCTGATGATCGTCTTCGTCGGGGCGGTGCTTGGCACGTTGCTTGGCGCGTGGATGGGGCAGGGCCTTACACAACTCTACGCGCGGTTCTACCACTTTCCGATGTTCGAGTTTTCATTGCCGCCGGGCGTACTGCTGGCGGCGATGGTCATCGGTGTCGGGGCCGCGGGGGCGGGCACGATCGCGGCGCTGCGCAGCGCGGTCGCCCTGCCGCCCGCCGAGGCGATGCGCCCCGAGCCGCCGGCGACGTTCCGCCCGACGGTCATCGAACGCGTCGGCCTGCAACAACTGTTTTCGCAGACAGCACGCATGGTGCTCCGCCAACTCGAACGTCGGCCGGCGCGGGCATTGATCTCGATGCTCGGCATTGCCCTGGCGGTCGCGGTGCTGGTGATGGGACGTTTCGGCATGGACGCGGTGGATTACCTGATGCGCTTCGAGTTCGAGACGGCGCAGCGGTACGACATGTCGGTGACGTTTGTCGAGCCGACGGGCGGCGCGGTGATGTCGGAAATTGCACGCTTGCCGGGCGTGCAACATGTCGAGCCGTTCCGCGCGGTGGGCGCCCGGCTGGAGGCGGGGCATCGCTCGCAACGCGTGGGCGTGATGGGGTTGCCTGACAACCCGCAGCTTTTTCGCCTGCTTGACGAATCGCAGCGGCCGGTGGCGATGCCGGCGGAAGGGCTGCTGCTGTCGGAAAAGCTGGCGGAGTTGCTCGACGTTCGGCCGGGGCAGACAGTGACGCTGTATGTGCTGGAAGGCCGTCGGCCGGTGCGTGAGGTGCCGGTGACAGCGACGATCACCGACTATGCGGGCATCAACGCGTATATGAATCTCGAAGCGTTGAATCGGCTGCTGCAGGAAGGCCGTGTGTACTCCGGTGCGTTCGCGACGGTGGACTCGGCCTATGAGCAGTCGTTGTACGACACGCTACGACAGACGCCGCGCGTCGCGGGCGTAACGATGAAGCACGCGATGATTGAAAGCTTTCAGCGCACCGTCCAAGAGAACCAGCGGCAGATGCAAGTGTTCATCATCGGCTTTGCGATCGTGATCGCGTTCGGCGTGGTGTACAACCTGGCGCGGATCTCACTGGCAGAGCGAACGCGCGAGCTGGCGACGTTGCGTGTGATCGGCTTTACGCGCGGGGAGATTTCCGCGGTGCTGCTGGGTGAGCAGGCGGTGCTGACGCTTGGCGCGATACCGCTGGGGCTGGCTTTGGGGTACGCTTTTGCATGGCTGACGTCGTGGGCGGTCGAGACTGAACTGTTCCGTATCCCATTGGTTATCGAGCCGTTCACCTACGGCTTCGCAACGTTGGTGGTGCTCACAGCGTCGTTTGTTTCCGGGCTGATCGTGCGTCGCCGACTTGATCGACTGGACCTGATTGGCGTGCTCAAGGCACGGGAGTGATGGCAAGGTGAAGCTGCCGATTCGACGGGTTGTGATGATCGGGATCATTGTGGCGGTGGTGGCCGCGGCGGTGTGGGCGATGATGCCGCGGCCCGTGCCGGTGGATCTTGAGCCGGTGGTGCGTGGTTCGCTTCGTGTGACGGTGGATGAAGATGGTCGGACGCGCGTGCGCGATCGGTACGTGGTCTCATCGCCGTTGGCCGGTCGGCTAAGGCGGATCATGCTCGACCCGGGCGATGCGGTGCGGGCGAATGAAACAGTGTTGGCGATCGTCGACCCGCCTTCGCCGGCGCTGCTTGATGCGCGTATGCGTCGCGAGGCGCAGGCTCGGCTGGAGGCGGCCGAGGCCGGGGCGTCGCAGGCCCAGGCGCAGGTCGAGCAGACGCAGGGCATGGTGCAACTGGCGCGCAATGAACGACGTCGGCTGGAGCAGTTGGTGGAGACGGCGGCGGCGCCTCGCCGTGAGTTGGAAGATGCACAGCTCATCGAGCAGACGCGCGAGCGCGAGCTGGAGGCGGCGAGATGGGGGCAGCGCGTGGCGGAGCATCAGCGTGAGCTTGCGGAGGCGGCGCTGTTGCAGGTGGAGGCGGGGGATGATGCGGACGTGGCGCGCGAGCCGATGGCGATTGACTCGCCGGTGAACGGGCGGGTGTTGCGTGTGTTGCAGCGCGATGCGGCGGTGGTCTCGCCGGGCACGGCGTTGCTGGAAGTCGGCGATGTCGGGCAACTGGAAGTTGTGGTCGATGTGCTCTCGGCGGACGCGGTGCGGATTCGGCCGGGCATGGCGGTGCTGTTTGAGCGATGGGGCGGAGACGAGGCGGTGACGGGCGTGGTACGGCTGGTCGAACCTTCGGCGTTTACCGATGTCTCAGCGCTGGGCGTGGAAGAGCAGCGGGTGAACGTGATCGTCGACCTTGAAGCGGTGGACCCGGCCAGCCAGCTCGGCGACGGCTATCGCATGCACGCCCGCATCGTGTTGTGGCAAGCGGCGGATGTATTGACCGTGCCAACGAGCGCGCTGTTTCGCGATGGGCAACAGTGGGCCGTGTTCGTCATGGAAGCGGAGCGGGCTACGTTGCGCCACGTCGAGCTCGGGCGACAGACGGGCTTGACAGCGGAGGTGCGAGCGGGGCTGGCGGAAGATGAGCTGGTGATCGCATATCCGAGTGACCGCATCACGGACGGCACGCGCGTTGAGCCGCGTTGAGAACCTATGCGTGAGGCAGTGCAGCCTAAGCCGCACTGCCTTGGGGGTGTGAGCCCACCGCGCTTTGCCCCCGAACGCGTCGGTCCCTACGATTTCACTCCCCATGCATGATCAACTGCGTCACCGATTGCTCGGCTGGTGGGCTGGCATCATCAGCCATTGGCCAGGGTGGATTCTGGCCATCGCCCTGCTGCTCGCGCTTGCCGCGGTGGCGGTGACGGTGTCGCAGCTCAGCTTTCAATCCAACCGCAACGACCTGATCTCCGAAGACATCGACTGGAACCAGCGATTCATTCACTGGCGATCGCTGTTCCCCGGCAAGGACGACATCATCATCATCGTCGAGACGCACGACCCGGCCACCGGCGCGGCCGACGACGAAACCGCGGCGCGGGCACGGGCGCTCGTCAACGAGCTGGCTGAACGACTGGAGGCCAGCGACGCGGTGGTCGAAGTGGTGTGGGGGTTCGACCAGTCCGCAGTGCATCCGCGCAGCGTTCGGCTGCTGTCGATGGACGCGTTTGAAGCGCAATTGGCAGAGGTCGGCGCTGCCGGCCCGCTGCTGGAAAGCGCGACGCCGCAGGCGTTGATTCGGCAGGGGCTCGCCCAGGCGGACGGTGACGAGACGGACGAAGACCCGGCCCAGGCTCAGGCCGGGCTCGAAGCGTTTACGCAGCTCATCCGCGGGTTCACGCATCGGATGCAGACGCAGACGGACGAAACCGTCGACCTGATGCAGTTCGCTGCGCCGGGCATGAGCCCGGCGGAGTGGGAGTACCTGGCGACACCGAACCAACGGTTTTTAATCATGCAGGTCGTGCCGCGGGAGGACCCCGGCGCGCTCAGTCCCATCGGCCGATCGATCGGCGAGGTGCGTCGGCTGCTGCGCGAAGTCGGCCGCGACTACCCGGACGTGGCCTTCGGCACGACAGGCGTCGCCGTGGTGGAGACGGACGAGACCGCGGCCGCGACGGCCGACTCGACCAAGGCGTCGATCCTGGCCGTGGTGTTGATCACGCTGCTGCTGGTGGCGGCGTTTCACAGCCTGCGCATGCCGCTGTTGCTGATGATTGCCCTGATGATCGGCATTGCCTGGAGCTTCGGCTTTCTCACGCTCGCGGTTGGGCATTTGCAGGTGATCAGCGTGATTTTCGCGGTGATTCTGCTCGGGCTCGGCGTGGCGTTCGGCATTCACCTGATCACCGGCTTTGAGTTGCATCGACATCGCCACCCCGATTCCGAGGAAGGCTTCCGCGCGACGATGCGCGAAACGTTTGAAAGCGTGGGCCCGGGCATCGTCACCGGCGCGTTCACCACCGCGGCGGCGTTCTCCACCACGTTGCTGACCGACTTCCGCGGCGTGGCGGAGATGGGCCTGATCGCCGCTGGCGGCATCCTGCTTTGCCTGCTGGCGATGGTGAGCGTCTTTCCCGCGCTGCTGCGGCTGTACAAGCGGAAGCACAAGCATTTCGTGCGTTTGGAGTCGCGTACGTTTCACGTGTTTGAAGAGCGGTGGGTTTCGCCGTTCACACGTCGGCCGAAGCTGACGCTGGCCATCGCGGGCGTCATCACGGGGCTGTCGCTGGTGGCGGTGTCGCAGCTTCGCTTCGACTACAACCTCGTCGAACTGATGCCGCACAACATCGAAAGCGTCGAATGGCAGCGGCGGATCGCAGACGATGGCGAGCAGTCGATCTGGTCGGCAGTAAGCGTGGCGAACAGCCTCGAAGAAGCCCGCATGCTGACCCGGCAGTACCAGGCGATGGGGTCGGTCGATGGCGTGGGCGGCATCGGCATGCTGTTCCCGCGCGATGAAGATGAAAAGCTTTCGCTCATCCGCGACGTGCAAGCGCAGGTGGGCGCCGCGGCCGAGCAAGCCCTGGCCGAGCGCGTGCCCGAGACGCCGACCGACGAGCCTAGCCTGGTGGAGCAACTGCGCAGTTTGCAGTTGTCGCTGCCGTTCGTGCAGGCGCAGTTGCCGCCCGCGCTTCGGCCGACGCTACGCGACACTTCCGCGGCGATCAATGAATTTGTCACGACAGCTCAAGCGTTGCCCGCCGACGAACGCGAACGTCGGCTAAACGCATTGCAACGTGATTACGATCGCTGGCGCGAGCAGACCGCTCAACTCGTCTCGGCCACGCTTGATGACGGGCCGATGCAGCTGACCGACCTGCCCGCCGAGGCGATTGGGGCTTATGTCGCCGAGCGCGATGGTCAGCAATGGTTCGTGTTGGAGGTGTATCCGCGTTTGCCGGAGGACGTGACCGACCCGCTGAACCCGCGTGTGCTCGGGCCGTTCGTGACCGAAGTGCAGGCGGTCGACCCGGAAGCGACCGGGGCCATGGTGCAGCTTTACCTCTCGGGCGATCTGATCTGGCGTTCGTATCTGCTCGCGGGCGGGCTTGCTCTCTCGGCGGTGCTGGTGCTGGTGTGGGTCGACTTCCGCTCGATTCGCGACGCAGCGCTGACGCTCGTTCCGGTCGCGGCCGGCTTTGCGGTGACGTTCGCGATCATGTGGCTGGTCGGGCTGAACATCAACCCGGCGAACATCATGGTGCTGCCGCTGATGTTCGGCATCGGCGTCGACGCGGGCGTGCACATGCTCCACCGCTATCGGCAAGACCCCACGCGACGCCCCCTCGGGCTCGCCGGCGGCACGGGCAAGGGCATCACACTCACCAGCTTCACGACCATGATCGGCTTCGGCTCGCTGATGCTCGCCCAGCATCGCGGCATCGCCGGCATCGGCTTCGTCCTCAGCGTCGGCATTGGCATGACGCTGCTCGCCTGCTGGACCATCGTGCCCGCATGGCTTGAACTGCGGACGCGAGCCGAGCAATCAAAATCAAAAGGCAAGCAACCGCATGCTCAACCGGGATAAGCACGCTTACCCCCCTGCCTGGAAGTAAGGCCTGGAGGAGATATTTCTCATCCAGCGAACCGTCCCCTCAGTCAGTTCAAGACCAAACGCTATCATGGCCCGCATGATCGCACGCATCGAAGGCATCCTCGAATCCATCGACGAAGATCGCGCCCAGGTCGCCATGCCGGCCGGCTTCACGCTCGACGTGCTGCTGCCGGCCTTCGCCGCCGTCCGCCTCGCGCCTTCGTCCGGCTCGCCGATCACGCTCCACACCGTGCTGTTCATCGAGGCCCAGGCCCAGGGCACGACCATGCTCCCGCGACTCGTCGGCTTCCTCACCCCGGAAGACCGCGCGTTCTACCAACTGTTCATCACCACCAAAGGCATCGGCCAACGCAAGGCCCTCCGCGCCATGACCCTGCCCGTCGGCCAGATCGCCGCCGCCATCGCCGACCGCGACACCGCCCTGCTCCAGAGCCTGCCCGAAATCGGCAAGCGCACCGCCGAGACCATCGCCGTCTCCCTCAGCGGCAAGGTCGACCGGTTCATCCAGCCCACCGCCACCGGCGACGGCGGCCCCACTGCCGCGGTCGGCCTGCCGCGTGGTTCGAGCATCGCCCGCGAAGCGCTGGAAGTGCTCCTGCAACTGGGCGAAAACCGCGCCGAAGCCGTCGCCTGGATCGACCAGGTGCTCGGCCGCGACGACGCCCCCACCGAGGCCGACCAGCTCATCGCCGAGGTTTACCGCCTCAAAGCCGGTACGTGACCCGCTCGGCCGAGGCTCCAACTTGCAGCCGAAAAGAGTTGCTATGATGAACGCCGTAACCCTCGGTGCTGCGTCACAGCACCCTGCGTCGACGTGTGTCGATGCTTTTCGATGAGTCTTTGCCATGAATGTTTTGATTGTGGGCGGGGCAGGCCACGTTGGTTCGATCATTCGGCCGGCCCTTGAACAAACGTACAATTGCCGCTATCTCGACCTGAAACCTGTCCCCGGCGCGGAAGACCGCACCTTCGTCGGCGACGTCAATGATACTGAACTCGTCGACCAGGCCGTGCAGGACCAGAACGCCCTGCTCTACCTGGCGATGGGCAAATCCGAACCCAGCACGAAGCATCCCGGCAACACCAAAGCATCATTTGATGTCAACGTCTGTGGCTTCTACCAGGTGCTCAGGCAGGCACTGAAAGCCGGCGTACGGCAGGTCTGTATGGCCAGTTCGCTCAGCGTCTACAAATCGCTCATCAACCAAGACTTTGCCGTTGATGAGCAAATCCCCGCCGACCACTGGGGGCCGTACGGCTTCAGCAAACGCGTCGCCGAGTTCATCTGCCAAGCCGCCGTCCAGGAATATCCCGACGCCTCCATCCTCGCCCTGCGACTGATCCACCCGCAAAACGAAGAAGGCTGGGCCGAGTTCCTCAACGGCGACGCCAAACCACGATTCCGCATTCGCACCGGACCGGAAGACACACGCAGACTCTTCCTCAAAGCCCTCGAATTCAACGAGCCCGGCTGCCACATCCTCCAGGCCACCGGCGACATGACCGGCGAGCGATTGCCAAACCACCTCGTCCGCGAAATCCTCGGCTGGGAACCCCAACACCAATAATCGCCCACCGCCCAAACCCCTGGGGCTGCCCCCCGCCCGCCTCACGGCATCGGCTGATACAGCACCGACATCGGCGTGCCCAATGACACACGCTGCCCCGTAAACGTCGGCTCGCCCGTCGTCGCGTCAAGCTCAAATACCGTCAGATCGTTCGACTTCTGATGCGCCGCAATCAGATACCGCCCCGTCGGATCAATCGCGAAGTGGCGCGGAAACGTCCCTTCAATCGACACATGCCCCGCCGACTCCAGCCGACCCGTCGACGCATCAATTCGAAACGTCGCCAGGCTGTCGTGCCCGCGGTTCGCGCCATAAAGAAAACGCCCCGACGGATGCACCGCCACCTCAGACGGATAGTTTTCACCCTCGAACCCGCTCGGCAGCGTTGTTTCAGACTGCAACTGCGTCAGCCGACCCGCCTCGACATCAAACGCCAGCGCCAGCACGGTCGAGTCCAGCTCGTTGATCAGGTAAACCACATCCAGCGTCGGGTGAAACGCGAAATGGCGCGGCCCCGCCCCGGCCGCCGCCGTCAGCGAGCCTTCCTCCAGCAGCTCCAGTTGCCCCGCTTCGCTGTTGTAGCGATAGACGAACAGCCGGTCGGCTCCAAGATCCGCCGCCAGCGCAAATCGGCCGGCGGGGTGCACCTGGATCGCATGCGCGTGCGGGCCTTTCTGTCGCCGGGGGTTCGCGCTCGAGCCCGTGTGGGCCACCACGCACGACGCCTCGCCGAGTTGGCCGTCCGCCTGAATCGGCAACACCGCCACTGAACCGGAGCTGTAGTTCGCCACCAGCACGCCCCGCCCCGCCGGGTCCACCGTCACATAGCAGGGGCCATCGCCGCCGGACGGCTGATGGTTGATTAATGTCAGCCCGCCCGTCGCGCGATCCACTGCAAAGGCATAGACCACCCCGACCTTGCCCCCGTCCGCCTGCGACATCGCCCCCACGCTGTACATCCACCGCCCGTTGGGGTGCATCGCCTGAAACGTCGGCCCCTCCGCCTCCACCGCCAGGCAAGGCTCGCTCAATCGGCCTGCCTTGAGATCAAGCTCTGCCAGGTAGACGCCCTTGCTTCCCTCCTGGCTCGCCGTGCCAAGATAGACACGCCAACGGTCGGCCTCACCGTCCGCACCGTCCGCGAACCGGGCCATCCCCAGACAAACAGCCAACATCCCCAGCATCATCAGCAGCATCGACATGCCATCGCTCCCATCTCACAATAAATTCAGTTCAGCGGAACCACTCCGGCATGGTACCGCATCCGTCCATCCTAATCCGCCCGAAGCCCACGGCGTCACGCCGTGGGCTTCTCCCCCCGTCCATCACCCCATATCTGCTACCATCGCCCGCCTGATGACCAAGGCCCTTCCCTACCAGATCGCCGTCCTCTGCTACCTGTTCGACCACGACGGGCAGGTGCTGCTGCTGCACCGCCGCAAGCATCCGAACCGCGAGCTCTACTCCCCCATCGGCGGCAAGCTCGAACAAGGCGACGGCGAAAGCCCCACCGCCTGCGCCGTTCGCGAGATCGAAGAAGAAGCCGGCCTCACCATCTCCCCCTCCGAACTGCACCTGACCGGCATCGTCTCGGAAACCGCGCTGAACAACGAAACCCACTGGCTGATGTTTCTCTACGAAGTGACCCATCCCGTCACCGTCCAGCGCAGCGAATTCGACGAAGGTCGCCTCGAATGGCACGACCCGGCCACGATCGCCAAGCTCGCCCTGCCCGACACCGATCGCCGGGTGATCTGGCCCCTGTTCTGGCGCTACCGCGGCCGCTTTTTCACCGCCCACATCGACTGCCGCGGCGACGCCATGCGCTGGCATCTCGAACAGCCCGCTGCCGACGCCGCGGGCCCGCATGTTCTCCATAACGCCTGACTGTTGCAGCCTTGCCGAAAACACAGCCACGTCGCAACTTCCCGGTTGTCTAACGGAAAAATCGCGCTACTGTTTCCGATAGATAAGCAGAGGTGGATGGCGCAGACTTGCCGAGGCGTTTCGCCAAGCCGACTGCGCACGTCACCGTTGTACCTACATTCTCCGCGCGAGGTGCCGTTTGGGCCTCTTTCAACATGATGACCGTCCGACTCGCCCCTTGGCTCCCTGGGCATTCAGCGACACCGCTTTCTGGGAAACGCTTCAGCCGCTGATCCCCCATACCGCGATGCTGTTGGCGCTGGCCGACCGCGACCACCCCGAGCAGCCGGCCGTACTCAGCTCGCACGGCATCGACGCCGAGCGGCTCCATCGCTGGCACAGCCAGTCCGCCGAGGGCGCCGACGCCGCCAACGAAGTCTTCGCCGACCAGGGCCACCTCCTCCAACAGACCTTCCCCGCCAGCCCCAACACCGCGCAGCAGTGGCATCTTGTCCTGCTGCGCACCGACCGTTCCTTCGAACCGGTCGATCAGCAGTTGGCGTTCGTCGTGCTTCGACAGATCAACGCGGCCTTCGACCACCTGCCCGAGCCGAACCTTCGTCGCCTGCTGATCAGCCATGACCACCGCTTGCTCCACGCCGACCCGCTCAGCGAAGCCAGCGGCCTGCGCGAACCCGCCCTGCTGACGCGTTTCATCGAGCAGTTACGCAAGCTCATCGCCCAGCGGTGGCCCAACCTCGACGATGACGCGGTGCACAACCTCCCCATGATGGTCGATGACGAGCCCACCTGGGTCCGCTTTCGGCGGCGTCTTCCTGTCAACAACCACGCCACCGGCCCCTGGTACGTCGAGATGCGCCCGCTCACCGAGCACGACGCCCCAGCCGTCGGCCTCGTCGACGACGGCCGCGTCGCCCAGGCGATCGCCTACCTCAGCGACAACTACGCCAGCGCCCCCACGCTCAACGACGTCGCCGACGCCGTGCAGGTCAGCTCCTACCACTTTCATCGACTGTTCGTCCGGCACGCGGGCATCAGCCCCAAGCATTACCTGTTGCGCACGCAGCTCATGATCGCCCGCTGGCTGCTGTCGAGCACCCGCAGACCCGTCGGCGACATCGCCACCGCCACCGGCTTCGCCTCCCACGGCCACTTCACCGCCACCTTCCACCGACACCTGGGCATCAGCCCCACAACCTTCCGCGAATCCGCAGCCACCACATAAACGACACAGCAACATCACCACACGACAAAGCCCACGGATGGCCATCCGTGGGCTTTAACGTTACTTCAGCTCAACGCAATCACACACCCATCATCAAATCGAACACCCGCTGATCCAGTTCCTCATAAGGCAGCGGCCGCTCTGCCAGCTTCTTGCGATCAAACTCCCGCTCCAGCAGCGCGTTCGCGTTCGACTTGCTGTACTTGCTCACCAGCTGCTCAGCAGCCTTGCTCTTGCGGTTGATCTGCCGAAGCAGCTTTTGAATGTCCTTGTCCTTGTTGAACTGCTTGACCTTGTGTTCGAGGATTTTGTACGTCCGCATCGACCCGCGGGCGAACGCTTTCACATCGTCATAGTTCGACTGCCGGAACGCGTGGCTGTCGAAATGCTTCAGGCCGTCATACTTGTAATCGACCAGCAACTTCACAAGGAAAAACGAGTGCTTGTAGCTGATGCTGCCGAAGCGGTAGTCCTGATCGAATCGGCCGAACTCCTGATCGTTGAGATCGATGTGAAACAACTTGCCCGCCTCGAGCGCCGCGGCGACCTGGTGCACGAAGTTGAGGCCCGCCATATGTTCGTGAGCCATCTCCGGGTTGACGCCGCACATCTCCGGATGCTTCAGCGTCTGGATGAAAGCGAGGTAGCTGCCGGTGACGGCGTTATAGATGTGGCCGCGCGGTTCGTTGGGCTTGGCTTCGAATGCGAAGCGGTAGCCGAACTTCCGGTCGATGCTGTACTGGCAGAGGAAGTCGATCGCTTCGCGCATGCGCTTGATCGCCACGACCGGGTCCTTCGTCGCATCGCTTTCCGCGCCCTCGCGGCCGCCCCAGAAGACATAGGTCTTCGCGCCGAATTCCGCACCGAGTTCCATCGCCCGCATCACCTTCTGCACCGCGTAGGCGCGGATCTCCGCGTCATTGCTCGTGAACGCGCCGTCTTTGAAGACGGGGTCGCGGAACAGGTCGGTGGTTGCCATGGGCACCTTCAGGCCGGTGCGCTTGAGAGCTTTGCGGAAGTCTTTTTTGATCTGATTGGCTTCGGCGTCGGTGGCGTCGATGGGGATCAGGTCGTTGTCGTGGAAGTTGACGCCGTGCACGCCGGGCACGTCGCCGAGCAGTTCGACGATTTTCGCCGGCTCAAGCTTCTCACGTGTCGGCCCGCCGAAGGGGTCGGCCCCCGGGTTGCCGACGGTCCACAACCCGAACGTAAACTTGTCCGCCGGCTTTGGCGCGAACGGATCAGACTTAGCCATGGAGAGCCTCCCTCTTGTTTCGAAATGACGCGTACGCGAATGAATGAGTTAGTGTGGCGACAGGCGGTGAGCGGGTCAAGCCAACAAGGCGATTGCCTCCGATACACGAACGACTCGATGATGTAAAAACGGTAAATCGCTCAAAATACTGCCCCCACTGGCGAAATATACGTGTACAATGCAACTGCAGGCGACGTCGGCATCATGCTCTGTCGCCCGCATCATATGCCTGCATCAGGCTTTTCCGAGACGGGGGCACTGACCATATGACCCATATTTGTTCTGCTTGAATCGAACGCATTTGGTTTACCCCACCGATGTGAAGCAGTCCGGGTTTGCCATGGGACAGGTACCTGCGGAGGTGACCAATGGCGAAACATCTCAAATGTGATTGTGGCACGATCTTCCAGATTCCTGAGCCGCTGAGCGACCAATCCTTCCAATGCCCCGCCTGCGACGCAGTGGGCCGTATCCCCAAGGTCGTGGTGCAACGTGACACAGCCGGCGACACGTCGGCGAACTTCAGCCTCTGCGACGGCTGCAAGCGCGTCCGGACCGTCGGTGGCATCCTCTGCCAGGCATGCACCTACCAGGCCTACACCGGCCAGAGAATGTCCCGGGGCTTCCAGTTCTGGATGATCCCCGTCGTCGCGGCCGGCGTCCTGCTCCTGCTTGGGATGGGAATGTTCTGGCGCGGCCTCATATTCTAAAGCAAGCACCCGGACCCTCACCGGGCAACCCCCAGTTTCACCTGTGGGCAATGCTGTGCAAGTGATTTTTTAGAGTAGGCAATCTGAAGAAGTTAGAGAATTTTTCAGCGTTGCGCGATCTTTCCATCAAACCCAGGCGTACCATTGGCAGGAGCGTGAACGATAACGAAGACGCGACCCAAAGCGTGCGACCGCAACGCGACTGTAAACCCAAAGACAACAATCCTGAATCAGTGTGGAAGTGTGCTCGCGAGTCGGTCTAAAATGAACTGACGAACGCAGCCTCGGCCACGAAAAACCTCCTTGTTTGCCCCCCTCACGGCCCGCTCGGTGTCCCCCCCACACCGACGGGCCGGTTTTTTGCGCCCATCGCCTCACACCGCTTGCCATACGGTTGGGGTATGAACCTCGGATGTGTTGGAAGCCCACGGCGTCACGTGTGGCCTTCGGCCGTCGATCGAAGAGACCGAGTTTGACGGAACATCTGTATCAGACCCATCACGGCCGAGCTTCGGCGTCGTAGGCCGCCTGGCGACGGTGCGCCTCCGCGTCGGGCGAGACATTGAGATATAGCAGGCTTTCTTCAATCACCCGCTTCACTGGCGGGCCCGCGACGAGGCCGCCGTAGTAGCCGATGCTGCGATCGGGCTTCTGGATGAAGCAGCCGACGATCAGTTCCGGCTCGTCCAGCGGCGCGCCCGCCATGAACGAAGCAACATACTGCCCCTGCTGGTAGCCGCCGTGCACGAGGTCGGGCAGTTGGGCCGTGCCCGTCTTGCCCCAGATGGCGTAAAGGTCGGATTTGGCATGTCGGCCGGTCCCTTCCTCCACCGCCCGACGCAGTACATGACGCGTATGCCGGGCCACGCTGGGTAGGAGCACGCGCTGCTGGATGGGGTTGAACGCCGCATCGTCGGGGTCCACCGCTTCAACCGTCGGCCGAACCAGCAGGCCGTCGTTGCCGAACACCGCAAACGCGCGGACGATCTGCAACGCCGTGACGCCGATCTCCTGCCCCATCGGGATCGATGTTTCCGAGTAGTGATTCCACTGCCGCAGCGGATTGACCAGGCCCACCACTTCGCCGGACAACCCCGAGTCGGTCGTCGCTCCGAAGCCGAAGGCGCGGACGATGTCGTGCAGCTTTTCGTTGCCGATGCGCTGAGCAACAATCGCCATGCCGATGTTGCTCGAGTTCATCAACACCTCTTCCCACGTCAGCTCGCCGAGCGGGCGGGAGTCGCGCAAACGTCGGCCGCGCGGCGAGCGGTATACGCCGCTGGTCGTGCAGTCGATCTTCTCATCAATGCTCGCCGCGCCCATCTGCGTCATCGCCGCCCAGATCATGGGCTTGAAGATCGAGCCCGGCTCGAACACGTCAGTCACCGCCCGGTTCCGCCGATCGTCCCCGCTCGAGTCGCGAAAGCGCGCCGGACTGAAGCTCGGCGCGTGCGCCAACGCGAGAATTTCACCCGTTCGCGGATGCATGACCACGATCTGGCCCGCCTCGGCCTGGTACTTTTCGATCGTCTCGGCCAGTTGCTTCTCGGCGATCTCCTGAATCGTGATGTCGATCGACAACCGCACCGGCTGGCCGTCTTCATGCGGCTGGTACGCGTCGGCGGTCACCCACAACGGCTGGCGCCGCGCGTCGCGGAGGTACTGCATTCGGCCGGGCCGGGGGCGAAGCCGCTCATCAAACTGCCGCTCGATGCCTTCCAGCCCATGCCCGTCCACCCCCACGAAGCCGACGAGATGCCCCGCCCGCATCTGCTTTGGATAATCACGCACCAGCACCGGCTCGACCGCCAGGCCCGGCAGCTTGAAGTCCGCCAGCGCCGCGAGGCGTTCGTCGCTCAGCCGCTCGTCGAGCACGATGTATCGGCTGCCGTGACGCTGGTGTAGCGTCATCTCCACCCACGCCGGGTCGTAGTCGAGCGTGTAGCCGACGTATTCGGAAAAGGTATTGCGGTCGACAATGAGTTGCGGGTCGACGAACAGGCGATAGGCGACTCGCGAACTGGCGATCACCCGCCCCCGCCGATCGAGGATCGCGCCCCGTCGGCCGTGCAGCGTATGCCGACTCGTCTGCGTGTCCAGCCGTTTCGCCACCGGCTCGGCAGGCGAGGTCTGCAACTGCCCCACCCGGACCAGCAGCAGCAGGAACACCAGCGTCAGCAGCACCATCATCACACGGCCGACCCACAACGCCCGCGCCGCACCACGCGAACCATCGTCCGCGCCCGCACCGCTCATCAGGGGTGACCGCGCCATAGGCCTGGCATCGCGCTGCACGCGCAGTCCGTCGTTTGCCGACGCGTCATCGCTGGTCGGGTCGTGGCTCATACTCAATCTCCGCCACCCGCGGGTGCACACTCACCGGCCCCCGCGGCAGCAACGCCGGCGGCACT
The DNA here is from genome assembly GCA_041821185.1 of Phycisphaerales bacterium AB-hyl4. Lineage (NCBI taxonomy): Bacteria > Pseudomonadati > Planctomycetota > Phycisphaerae > Phycisphaerales > Phycisphaeraceae > Natronomicrosphaera > Natronomicrosphaera hydrolytica. The sequence continues at coordinate 473,754 of JBGUBD010000004.1, forward strand.
GCCGGCTCAAGCGAAAGGTCCGCCCGCTCCACCGCGTCACGCAGCGCCTCGGGTTCGAGCCGCTCGGCAATCCGTACCTGAAGGTCCCACGTCTGCTGCCGGACCGCGTCCATCTCCCGATGCACGCGAACCATGTCGTGCATCATCTCCAGCCGATGCTGCCGCAGCCCCAACAGGACCGCGCCAATCGCAGCGGCGAACACGATGGCAACGAACAACTTGGGAAACACGACCCCTCCTCGCAAATCAGCCACTCTCTCAAACACTGCGCCTGAACCGCGGCATCTTCTTGATGCTCAAGTTCGAATGCTCACGGCAGCCGCAGCGTCTGACCCACGCGAAGGCTGTCCGGGCTGGGCAACTGGTCGCGGTTGGCGTCGTAAATGTCGCGCCAGCGTTCGCCGTCGCCCAGTTCACGTTGGGCGATCCGCGTCAGCGAGTCGCCGCCACGGACGGTGTACTGCCGCGACGATCCACCGCTCGATCGGCCGCTGTCACGGCTTGCGCTGCTGCCGCCACTGCCAGCCGCACTGCCGCTGGGCAACTTCAAGGTCATGCCCGCCCGCAGCGCGGTGTCGGAGTCGAGCTTGTCGCTGTTGGCTTCGAGCAGCTCACGCCATCGACTGGCCGAGCCGAGGTGTCGCGCCGCCAGGCCCGAGAGCGTATCGCCCGAGCCGACTTCAATTTCACGCTGCTGCTGCGATCGCGATCGGGTCACATCCTCCACCCGCACCGCCCGCTCCGTGCCCACCGGCTCGAAGCCCGCGTCTCGCAGCGTCAGCGACGAGCGATCGGGGATCACCAGTTCCGTGCCTGCCGACACGCGCCCTTCCGAGCCGACCGTGTCGGGGTTGGCCTCGGCGATGCGACGCCAGTACTCGCCGCTGCCGTAGTAGTTGCGGGCGATCACGTAAAGCGACTCGCCTCGCTGTACCTCATGCGTCACCTGCGCCGCGGCCCGCGTCGGGGTTGCACTGCGGACAGCCGTGTCAACGCGTGACACCTCGGCAGCGGGTGATGTCGGCTCAGCCTCGGCCACACGCTGCGATGCCGACGCGTCACGCCTCGGCTCATCAGGCTCAACGGGCTCAGGCGTGTGGAAAATCCAGTCGTGCGAAAGGTTGATGCTCGGCACGTCGCGCGACTCGCGAGCCTCCGGTGCCGGCTCCGCAGCACGCCGACTCGTTTGAGCCGAGCGTCCATCATCCAGCGACAACGCCGTGGGCAACTGACGCCCCGCCGCCGCGGCGCGACGCTGGGCCTCGGCCTGCTCCGCGGCAGCACGTCGGCGGCGCGTTTCGGCGTCTTCCGAAGCGGGCAGCGGGTCGCGGCGCTGTTCGCGCATCTCACGATCGGCCCGATCATTGAGGGCAAGCTGCTCGCGATGCGACAGGCCGTCGCCGGGGCCGGGGCGGAAGATTGAATCCTGGCTGCGGTCGCCGTGGTCCGCGAGGTCCGCGGGCCCCTGCCGGGCTACCGAAAGCGTATCACTGACGATGATCCCGATTAAGAGGATCACGCCCATGCCAATCAGCAGACCGACCTTCGTTTCGCGTGTCATACCCGTTCGTCCGTGTGTGGGTGCGTGCCGCGTATCCTTGCGGTCGCGGCAGTGTAACAATTCATCTTTATCCCGTCCCGGCCACGCCCTGCCAACGCAGGGCACGCAGCTTGGCCGAGCGACTCCGCGGGTTCGCATCGCGTTCCGCGTCGTCAGCCACCACCGGCTTGCGGGTCAACAGTTCCGCCTCCCCCGCCTCCCGCCAACCCGCAAACGCCCGCTTCACCCGCCGATCCTCCAGCGAGTGAAAGCTGATCAACACTGCCCGCCCGCCCGTCGCGAGCATGCCCGGCAACGCCGCGAGCAAGGCGTCCAACGCCTCCAGCTCGCCGTTGACCGCGATCCGCAGCGCCATGAAGGTCCGCGTCGCAGGGTCGATCCGCGACTTCCGCCCCTGTGGGCCGTACGCTCGGCGGACCAGCTCCGCCAGCGCCGCCGTTGTTTCAATCGGTGATTCAGCGCGGGCTTCCACAATCTTTCGAGCAATTCTTCGGCTAAGCCGCTCCTCGCCGTAACGATAAATCAGGTCAGCCAGATCATGCTGGCTAAGGGTATTTACCAGCGTCGCCGCCGTCAGCGGCTGATCCTGATTCAACCGCATGTCCAGCGGACCCGCGCCGCTGAACGTCAACCCCCGCGACGGATCGTCCATCTGCGTCGACGCAAAGCCGAGGTCTGCAAGCAACCCGTCCACCCGCTCCACCCCGCACCGCCGCAGCACGCTCGCCGCGTCGGCGAAGCTGGCATGCTCCAGCGTCAGCCGAACGTCTGCCTCCTCCGCGATCGGCCGCAGCCGATCCCCCGCCGCCGCGAGGTTGCCCGCATCCAGGTCCAGCCCGATGTAATGCCCGCCTCGCCCCAGTTGCGGCACGATCGCCGCAGCATGCCCCCCGCGCCCCAGCGTCGCGTCGAGCATCACCTCCCCCGGCTGCGCCGCGAGTAACGAAAGCACCGGCTGCATCAACACCGGCACGTGACCATGCGAATCCAAAATGTGTTCGTCAGACATGCCTCAGTTTATAGCATGCCCATAAATCCCCGCCCCAGGCCCCAGCCGACGAGCACCCCCCCCACCCCCCCAAGGCAGAGCGACTTAAGTCGCTCTGCCTCCCCCTGACGACATCCAAGCCCCCTCCCCCCGACCATCGCCTATACTCCCCTCCATGCCACCAACCTTCCACGCCACGACCGTCCTCTGCGTCCGCCGCGGCTCCGACGTCGCCATCGCCGGCGACGGCCAGGTCACCATGCAGCACACCGTCGCCAAGGCCGACGCCGTCAAGGTCCGCAAGCTCGACAGCCTCGGCGTCGACAAAGCCGGCGTCCTCGTCGGCTTCGCCGGCGCCGCCGCCGACGCGTTCGCCCTGCTCGAACGTTTCGAAGGTCATCTGAAAGATTCGCCCGCCAACATCAAAAAGGCCGCCGTCGAGCTCGCCAAGCAGTGGCGTACTGACCGGGCGATGCGTCGGCTGGAAAGCCTGCTCGTCGTCGCCGACCGCGGCACGAGCCTGCTCGTCTCCGGCACGGGCGATGTCATCGAACCCAGCGACGGCATCCTCGCCATCGGCTCCGGCGGCGACTACGCCACCGCCGCCGCCCGCGCCCTGGTCAACCACACCGACCAGTCCCCCGAGCAGGTCTGCAACAACGCCATGCACATCGCCGGCGAGCTGTGCATCTACTCAAACACAAACATCACCGTCGTCACCCTCTAAGGCCGTGCAACTTCAGTTGCACGGCCCACGCGCCCTCCCACGCCCCCTACGCCAGCCGCTCCGCCTCGCCGCACGCCAGTTCATCGTGCAGGCTCAGCACCGGCTGCACATCCGGGTGCACCGCCTCCTCGCCGAACGTGTCCACAAAGCGGCACACCGTCGCCGACCGGCTCGCCTGCTCGTACCGCTGGCTCCACTTTTCGAACGCCTGCCGCCGACGCTCATCCAGCCACGGATACTGCCTCGGCGGCGTCGGCATGCCAACCCGCCACGGCTTCGGGCTCAGCCGCGCGCGAAAACACTGCTGCGCCTCACATAGCCGCACGTACAGCCGATCCGAGTCGAACGCTTCGAGCAGTGCCTTCGTCTCACCATCCGCCGGATCGCAAGGCCGCGAAGTCACCAGCCCGCGATACCCCGCCGCCGTCTCGTACAGCCGCAACCCCAGCCCCGGATGCCGACCCACCACTGCCGCGACCCGCTCCGGCACACCATCCACCACCCGCTCGGGCTTCTTCCCCATCAGCCGGGCGAAAAACCCCACCACCGACGGCCGCGGCCGATCGATGTCCACAAACATCGCCTCCGCCGCATTCAGTACGAACGCCCCATAGATATTTCGTGTAATCGCCCCCACCAGCCGACCTTCATGGTGCAGCTCATCAACGATCGGCTCGCGTAACGGCCGGTCCGCGTAATAGTCCTCACGCAGATCCTCCACCGCCCCCAGCCGATCCCGCATTCGCTCGGCAATACGGCGTGCACGCTCCAGCGCCCGCGCCTCCGCGTCCGCCTGGCTCTGCTCCGACCACCCGACCCCCACGAACTCCCCGTCCGCCGTCGCCTCCCCGTGATGATCAACCGACGCCCGCGCCCAGTACCGGCAGATACGCATGACGTGCCCTTTCCCCAAAAGAGGCCTCGGCCACACCCACCGCAAACACCAGTTCATCGCCAACCGCGACGACGATGCCACCGCCTCATCACGCACCGACCGTCTGCTGATAGCAGTACGTCGGCAACGCCACACGCTGGCCCTGCTCGCTGCTGTCCGCGATCGCCTGGCAGATCGCCAGCGCATCGCGACCCAGTTCGCCCGGCGTCACCGATTCAATCTCGCCATGAATCGCACGGGCAAAGCTCGCATAGCTGTCCGCCGGATCGTCAATCAATTCCGGATGCGACACGACCCGCTCGCCCTGCTCGTCAAACGTGGTCAACTCCAGGCTCGGATCGCCGGGCACGACCTGCAACTTGCCCTTCGTGCCATGAATCTCAAACCCGCTCGCCCCTGCCGGGAACGTCCAGCTCAGTTCCAACACACTCGTGGCCCCGTCCGCGTGTCGCATCAGCGCCCGGACGTTGTCCGGCACTTCCATGCCCGGCGTACGCGCGTTCACATCCCCCTGCACGCTGACAATATCCCCCGCCACCCAGCGAATCACATCCACCATGTGAATGCCGATGTCCAGCAGCAGCCCGCCCTGCGCCGCCTTCGACACAAACCAGTCCGCACCGGGCGACCACCCCTTGTTCGGCGGGCTGCTCCCCGCACGGATGCAACGAACATGCTGCACCTCACCCACGCGCCCCTGCTGCACCAGCGCCGCCATCGTCGCATACAGCCGATGGTAGCGCAGCGACTGATTGATCTGCAGCACCCGCCCCGCCTCCGTCGCCGCCGCCAGCATCCGATCCGCATCCGCCAGCGTGCCCGCGATCGGCTTCTCGCAAAGCACGTGCAACCCGCGGCCCAACGCCGACAGCGTCATCGAACAATGCAGATGGTTCGGCGTGCAAATCGACACCGCGTCCAGCCCGCTGTCCAGCATCGCTTCATAATCCGTAAACACCTTCGCTTCGGGCGCAACCGACTCGCGCAACGCCTCCGCCCGCTTCGCGTCCGGGTCCATCACCGCCGCAATCCGCACGCTCGGCACACGGACAAACCCCGGCGCATGCGACCGCAAAGCAATCTGACCACACCCGACAATGCCAACCCGAATCTCACGCTCTGTCATGCCATCTCCGCATCATTAAAAGTTCACCAGGCGACCCGTCACCAAGCTCCCATCACAATAGCAGAACGCCCCCCGCAGTCGTAGCCCCCGCCCCCCACGCTACAGCCGGCGTTCGATCGGCAGCACGATCGCATCCAGATGCCCATGCGCCGGCTTATGCTTGCGAAACTTGTCCATCGCCGTCAGCAGCGCGTCCACGCTCCCTTCCTCCACCTGCGCGTGCACGACGCTGACATTGCCCGGGAACGTCTGCGTGCCGTAATGCTTCCCGTCGCGATCCTTGCCTTCCATCATCGGGTAGCGAATGTAGTCCGCCACGCCATGCCGATCGAGAATCGCCTCGATCGCATCGGTGTATTCAAAGTGAAAGTGGATCATCACCAGTTTCCGTGTCATGCCGAGGCCTCCGCAACGTCAGGCTCAATCGCGTACTCGTCTTCTTCGCTTGCGCTGCGGAACAGGTTCAGCACCGCTGTCTGCACCTGGTCGATGAGCGTATAAACCACCGGGATCACCAGCAGCGTGAGAAACGTCGACGCCGCGAGACCGACGGCCACCGTCACACCCAGCGGCATCCGCGCCTCGCCGCCCGCGCCGTAGCCCAGCGCGATCGGCATCATGCCCAGCACCGTCGAGATCGCCGTCATCAGCACCGGACGGAACCGCACCTTCGCCGCCTCCTGCGCCGCCGGGATCGGCTGCATGCCGCGGTTGATCAACACGTTCGTATAGTCCACCAGCAGAATCGCGTTCTTCGTCACCAGTCCCATCAGCATGATCAGCCCGATGAACGCGTTGATGTTAAGCGACAGCCCGAACAGCCACAGCCCGCCGAACGCGCCCACCGTCGCCAAAGGCAGCGACATCAGAATCGTCAGCGGATAGATAAACGACTCGAACTGCGCCGACAACACCAGGTAAATAAACACGATCGACAGCACAACCGCGATGCCCAGGTAGTAAAAAGACTCCGCGAACAACTGCGACGTGCCCGCCATCTCATACTGCGCCCCCGCTGGCAACTCCGACTCCAGATAAGCTTCCAACTCGCTGATCGCCTCGCCCAGCGTCACGCCCGGCGGATTGTTCGCCGAGATCGTCGCCGCCCGCATCCGGTTGTACCGATGAATTTCACTCGGGCCGATCGTCTCTTCCAACGTCACCAGATTGTCCATCGCGATCAGCGCCCCCTCCGGCCCGCGCACATAAAGATTACGCAACACCTCCGGCGCCACCGCACCACGCCCCACCACGTCCGTGATCACGTCGTACCGCTCCGCATCCCGCTCAATATTCGAGATCGTCGGCATGCCGAACAGGTATCGCATCGTGTTCGAAATGTCCGCCACCGACACATCCATCTCCGACGCCTTGTCGCGGTCGATGTTCACATCCACCTGCGGATTGTTCAGCTCCAGATTCGTCCGCACACCCACAAACAGATCCGGCCGTGACTGCATCCACTGCATCACCGCGTCCTGCTGAACCGCCAACGTCTCCAGATCCGGATGCTGAATCACCACCTCCACCGGCGAACCACCAACCCCGCCAGGCGATAACTCCATCACAAACGCACGCCCCGCAGGCAACGCGTCAAACTTCTCACGCATGTTCTGCATCACCTGAACCTGATGAACGTCACGCTCATGCCGCGGCGTCAACGTCACAAACGCCAGACCCGAGTTCGGCCGACCCGGCCCGCCCTGCGCCAAACCGATCGCCAGAAACTGGTGACGCACCTCAGGCGTCTCCGCAAGAATCGCCTCGATCTGCCGCGCAAGCACATCCGTCTCACGCAGCGTCGAACCCTGCGGCGTCTCAAAAACAATCATGAACGCCGCCCGGTCCTCCTCCGGCGCAAACTCCGACGGAATGTTCGACACCGCCCAGATGCCCACCGCAAACGCAGCCAACCCCACCAGCACCGTCAAACCCCGATGCTTGAACGCATTGCCCAGCATCCACTGGTAATGCCGATCCAATGCACCAAACGCCTGCTCCGACCAGCGAAACACTCGGCCATGCGACTCCGGCACGCGCAACAGCCGCGAGCACAACACCGGCGTCAACGTCAACGCCACAAACGTCGACGCGAACACCGTCGCCGCCACCGTCAAACCAAACTCCATGAAAAACCGCCCGATCAACCCGCCCGTAAACGCCACCGGCAAAAACACCGCCCCCAGCGAAAGCGTGTTCGCAATCGCCGGGAACGCCACCTCCGTCGTCCCCACCCGCGCCGCGGGCTCGGCCTCCGCGCCTTCTTCCATATGCTGATAGCAACGCTCGAGCACCACGATCGCGTCGTCAATCACAATGCCGATCACCAGGATCAACCCCAACATCGTCAACACATTGATGCTGAAGCCAAGCGTGCTGATGATCGCCATGCCGATCAACAGCGACGTCGGAATCGACACCAGCACGATCAACGTCCCCCGGCCGCTGCGCAAAAACGCCAGCACCACCAACACCACCAGCCCCGTCGCCAGCGCGATCGTCGTCATCAGGTCGCGAATGTTTTCTTCCACAAACTCCGACGCGTCCGTCGCGATGTGATACTCCAGGCCCGGCGAAAACGAGCCTTCAAGCTCCGCCATCCGTTCGCGAATCGACCGCGCAAGCTCCACCGTGTTCGCGTCCGCCTGCTTCACGATCCCCAGCCCCACCGTCACCTCGCCCGAGAAGCGGGCCACCTGCCGGTCTTCCTCGACGCCATCAACCGCTTCACCCACGTCCGACAACCGCACCGGCGAACCGTTGCGATACGCCACGATCAAATCGTTAAACGGCTCGGCACTGTCGAACTGCCCCCGCGTCTGAATCAGAAACTCGCGCTGACCGCCTTCCACACGCCCCGACGGAATGTCCACGTTGTTCGCCTGGATCTTCTCCACCACGTCCTGCACCGTCATCCGGTGGGCCGCCAGCAACTCCGGGTCCAGTCGTATGCGTACCGCGTACTTCCGCTCGCCGCCGATCTGAATCTGACCCACGCCGCGCAACGTCTCCAGCCGCTGCTTCACCTCCCGGTCGGCGTACTCGGTCAATCGCACATCGTCCCACCGCTCATCGCCGGTGAGCGCCACCCACATGATCGCCTGCGCCCCAAGCTCCAGCTTGCGGACAATCGGCGCTTCCGCATCCGTCGGCAGGTCATTGCGCGCCCGCTCGACCGCATCGCGCACATCCTGCGCCGCCACGTCGATATCCCGCCACAACTGAAACTCAGCCGTGATCGTCGCCACCTGCTCGCGAGCCGTCGACGTCAAAAACCGCAAGCCTTCGATCGTGTTGATCTCCGACTCCAACGGCTCGATGATCTCCGACTCAATCACGCCCGGCGCCGCGCCCGGCAGCACGACGTTGACCGAGATAATCGGAAAGTCGACGTCCGGGTTCTCCTGAACCGGCATTTGAACGTAGCCATAGCCGCCGAAGATCGCCGCCACCAGAAAGATGACGATCGTCAGCACGGGTCGACGAATGCAAAAGTTCCAGATCAAAGTAATTCACTCCCCATAATCAGGGGTCAAAGGTCAGTCGGATCACCCAATAAGCCGAGGGCTGAGGAGCAAAGCGACGAAGCCCCGGATCGCCCACCCTCATCTCACCACCCCCCTATTCCCCCCGCGTAGCGATCGCATCATCCGCTTCCGCCGTTTCCGTTACCGCCTCTTCTTCATCTGCCACTGCCCGAACGCGTTCGCCGCCGTTGAGTCGCAGATGTCCTGCCCGGACGACCATTTCGCCCAGATCGACGCCTTCCACGACTTCGACCATGCCATCCCGCCGCAGGCCGGTCCGCACGTTGCGCATCACCGCGCGATCATCTTCCACGACAAACACGCTGTACCCGCGCCGCGTCGCCACCAGCGCCGGCTCGGGCACGACAGGCCGATCCGCATGCTCGCCGATCGTCACCACCGCCGTCGCAAAGCCGCCAGGCTTCAGCGCCTGCTCCGGGTTGTCGATCCGCGCCTTCACGAGCAGGTCGCGCGTGCCTTCGTCGATCGACGGGCTGACAAAATCCACCACGCCTTCAAACGACTGGTCCGGGTACGCCGTCACGCGAATCGTCACCGGTTGACCACGCTGCACCCGCCCCATGTATCGCTCGGGCATCGAAAACGTCATCTCCAGCGGGTCAACCTGATACAGCCGGGCAAGGTCCTCGCCCACCCCGATGTACGCGCCGCGATCGACCAGCCGTTGCGAGATCATGCCGTCAAACGGCGCACGGATGCGTGTATCTTCCATCTCACGTTCCACGAGCGCGACCTCGGCCTGCAATTGCTCGACCTCCGCCTCCGCACCGCTCAGCTCCGACTGGGCCCGGTCATACTCATCTTCCGACACCACGCCGCGTTCGCGAAGCTGCTCCTGGCGATCAAACGTGCGCTGAGCATTCGCCAGCCGAACCTCCGCCGACCGCTGCGACGCCCGCCGCGAGGCGAGTTGGCGCTCCATCTTTCCGTCATCAATCTCAACGAGCAGCTGCCCTTCCGACACCGCGCCGCCTTCCTCAAACTCAATCGACCGCACTCGGCCAGCCACTTCCGAACGCAGCACCACCGACGCCGACGCCCGCAACGTGCCCACGCCACGCACCGTCTCGCGCAGCGTCATGCCGCTGACCTCTGCCAGCTCCACGGGCATCTCACGCTCGGCTCGCTCGCCCGTGTCCTCCTCATCCCTCGGCATGAACGTGAGCGCAACCACCAGCGCAATGCCCGCCAGCAGCAACACCGCCGCCAGAACGCCCGGCCAACGCCGCGCCGCCCCCGGCTTCCCCCCCTTGCCCTGCCGAGCCGAAGCCTGCTTCCGCTCGTTTGTCTTTTTCTCAGACACGGTCATGAACTGGCCTTTCTGCGGGTCTGCCCTGCCTTGCGCTTGCCCGCCCGACTGCCGCCGGGCCGCTTCCTTGTCTCAGTCCTGCTGTTCGCCTTCAACGTCTCGCGATCGCCTGGCTCGAAACAACCATACATCACGACATCCAATATCTCGTCCGCCTGCTGCTGAAACGACTTCCGTCGGCCGGCGAAGTGGTTCGTGAAAATCGCCCCGTACATCACGTTGTCCATCACATCGATGATCCGGTCCGGCGGCAGCTTCCGCATTAACCCCTCGGCCTGCAACGCCTTGATCCGCTCACGACGGTCGGCCCGGCACTGATCCACATAAAAAAAGTAGGTCGACTGCTTGCGATCCTTAAACTCCGCTCGCTCCTGCATCAGCAGCTCCACCAGCTCCGGCTGCGTATCGAAGTACGCCAGATACGCCTCCACCGCCCGGCGCATCTGCTCCACCGGGTCCGCCTCCGCCTCGACCTGCTCGTCGATCGCCGACTGAAGCCGACGCATCCCCCGGTCCACCGCCGCGAGGAACAACGCCTCCTTCGTCGGAAAGTACCGATACACCGTGCCCTTGCCCAGGCTCAGCCGGTCGGCGATCACCTGCACATCCGTCAACCGATACCCATGCTCGGCAAACACCGCCACCGCCACATCGAGGATCTCGTCACGCCGACGCGCAACCAGCGCCTCATCGCGCGGCCGACCGGGTTTTCGAGGGAAGCGGGGCATCGCGAGAGTTTAGTGACGGACACGTCCGTCATCAAGTTCACCCCCACAACAAAACCCGCCTCAGCCCGATGCGGATACCCCGCCTGACGGAAAGCCCCTCCCTGCCGAGGGAGGGGGCCAAACCCATTGACGCATCGCCCCACGCAACCCGCCCGGTTGAGCTACAATGTCCCGCTGTCATGAATGTCACACTCAACGGTGAAAAGCAGGATGTCAACGCACGCACCGTGCGCGAACTCGTCGAGCAGCTCGGCATGGGCAAGCAGGCCGTCGCCGTCGAGGTCAACCGCGAACTCGTGCCCCGCAAGCTCCACGACAGCACCGAACTGAACGAAGGCGACGTCATCGAACTCGTCACCCTCGTCGGCGGCGGGTGACCGCCCGAAGCCCAAATTCGAAATCCGAAATCCGAAATCCGAAATCCGAAATTCGACCCCCCATGACCGACACCACTGAAACACCGCTCGACCAGCCGCTGCACGTCGCCGGCCGTACGCTCAACTCCCGCCTCATCGTCGGCACAGGCAAGTACGCCGACTACGAGCAGATGCAGCGTGCTCTCGACGCCTCCGGCAGCGAGGTCATCACCGTCGCCGTCCGCCGCGAACGCCTCATCGACAAAGAGGGTCGATCGCTGCTCGACTACATCGACACCGACCGCTACACCATCCTCCCCAACACCGCCGGCTGCTTCACCGCCGACGACGCCGTCCGCGTCGCCCGCCTCGGCAGGGAGATTCTCGACCAGCTCGACAACCCCGGCAAGGCGTGGGTCAAACTCGAAGTGCTCAACGACAAGAAGACCCTGCTGCCCGACCCGGTGGGCACGCTCGAAGCCACGCGCGAACTCGTCAAAGACGGCTTCAAAGTGCTCTGCTACACCAGCGACGACCCGGTCATGGCGACCAAGATCAAAGAGGCCGGCGCCGCCAGCGTCATGCCCGCCGGCTCGCCCATCGGCTCCGGGCAGGGCGTGCTCAACGCCAACAACATCGCCATCATTCTTGAGCTGCTTAAAGAAGGCGACCCCGACTACCCCGTCATCGTCGACGCCGGCGTCGGCACCGCCAGCGACGTGAACATCGCCATGGAACTCGGCGCCGACGGCGTGCTGCTGAACACCGGCATCGCCCACGCGAAAGACCCGGTGCGCATGGCCCATGCGATGCGCCACGCCACCCTCGCCGGTCGCCTCGCCTACCTCGCCGGCCGCATCCCCAAAAAGCTCTACGCCACCGCCAGCAGCCCCTGGGAAGGCGTCGTCAGCTACATCCCCGGCGAGTGATCGCGCTGCGCGATCGCCTCGCGTACCGCCGGGTGTTGCAGCAGGTCGTGGAAGCAGGCGTAAAAATTCGTGTCGCCCAATGGCTTGCCATAGCACATCTGCAGAATCTTCACGCAAAGCGTGAAGTTCGCTTCAACCACCACCGGCCCGTCCGTGCTCATCGTCACGTCCCACCCTACGAAGCCGGTGTATTGCGTCGCCTCGTGCGCCGCGCGGGCCAACTCGTTCAGCTCGTTCCAGCAGGTCAGCAGCTCACCTTCGATGCGCTCGCCCGTGTCCGGGTGCACGTCCAGGTCGGCCCCGATGGGAAACAGCGTCACGCCGGCAGAGAGTCGGCCCGTCGCCACGTCCACCGCCGCGGCGATCCCGCCCGCATGAAAATTATCAACATGAGCATCACCCCTCGGCATCCGCATACACGCCGCGAGGGTCTGCACTTCATCATCAAGCCGAAACGTCACCACCCGCACCGTGCTCAGGCCGCCCGGCGTCCACTTCGCCATCGACGCATCGTTGCGCAACTGCGGCTGCAGAAGAAACAGCCGATCCGACGCCAACGACTTCAAGTGTGCCACCATCTGATCATGATCGCATCGCACACCGTCACGCAGCCACTGCCGCGTGTCCGGGTCGTACGCCCAACGCTCCGTGCCCCGGCCGCAGTACCAGTCCGTCGGTTTGATGAACAGCCCGCAGGCCGGCAACTTCAGCTCCGCCTGCCCATCGGTCGGCTCGACCCGCCCGCCTTCCGCGAACGCGAAGATCGGCACGCTCGGCAGTCCCTTCGCGCGACAGGTCGTCCAGAACTTTCGCTTGTCCCCCAACTCGCCCGCACCAGGCAGCCGAACGTGCGGAAACAGCACGCAAATATCGTGATGATGGATGTACTTAAGCACATCCCGGCGGCGCTCCGGCAGATAAAAGCGAAAATGGTAATACGTCTCCGGCACGATGTTGTAACGCACCGCCAGCCACATCATCGCCAGCACCTGCCGCCACGGCGGACCCCCGCCACGCAACCGGGCAAACTCGCCCGCCTCGCTGTACGCCCCCTGCCACGCCAGCCGCCACGCCGCCAGCGGCCACGCCACCCCCGCCGCCAGCCGCGCGAATCGACGACGCCTCAGATACAGCTGATCCGCCAGCCGCCTCAACTGACTGCACTCATCCTGCCGCCAGCGGTACGCCGTCCACGGCATGGTGACCTTCGGGTGATCCATGCTCAGAAGCTGCCGCACGCGCGTCGGCAACCAACGCCCGACGCGTGAGCGTAAGCCGCTGCCTTGCGGCCCCGCTCCTTGCTCTTCATGCTGCTCAAGCACCACGGCCATTGTCTGCCACCCCCTTTAAAGCCATCTCCGCCGACCCTCGCGAACGCGAGGCCGCCACGACCCCACCTACTCTACCCCGGCCGACGCTGACATCACATCAAAACTATCGGCCAGCAGCAGCGCGATCACCACCGCCCCGCCGCCGTCGCGCTGCGCCAGGTGCACCGTCGCGTCGTGCAACTGCTGCTCAGCGAACAGGCTCGTCTGCATCGACCGCGCAAACGCTGGCAATCCCCAAGGCTCGTAAGTCGTGTAGTCCGGCTGCGTGTGATGCAGGTGAAAGCTCGCCACCTGCTCAACCCGCGCCTGCCAGTCGCGACGCGCCGTCAGCCGAGCGAGTCGATCCAGCGCGTGCAGCCCGGCCAACTCGCGATAGGTCCAGAAGTCGAGCGGCTCATCCGCATCCTGCACATGCAGCGCGTCCGCAGGCGGTCGGCCGTCGTCACGTGCAATCAACTGCTCAACGGTCGGCGTGCCCTCGCCCTGCTGATCGTCCGATCGCACACATCGCTGAGGCGTAGCCAACCCCTGTGGCAGGGCAAGCTCCGCGCTGCTCGTCATACACAACGTCCGCCACAGCCGAAACGAGATCGTGCCCGCATCCGGCGACGCCGCCAGCGCGTCGGCCGCTCGCGCGAGCAACCCCTCCACCTCGCTGCGGGTCACATCATCCAACGTCGGCCGAACCTTCGTATAGCTTCGCAGATAAAGATGGACGACGAGCGGCCAATAGACGTCCCGCCACTGACCGCCGGGCGAGCGTAGCGGGCGGTCGTCGTCGGCCGGGTCGTCCGCGATGCATGCCAGGCTCGCCGCCCCCGCATGCCACGCATCATCCGCTGCCGTGTCATGCAACAGCACGCGCGCCGCCGGCAGCCCCACGCGGATGTCGCGCGACGCATCACCCGCCCCAACCCGCGCAGCCCGCTCCAGCGCCTGCTCCGCGAGATTGGCCACCATCGGCCGATACCGGCTAAACTGACTCATAACGGATTCACCATGCAACAACAGCCCTCCCCCACCACACAGCATACCGCCGACGACCACCACTGGGTCGACCTCGGCCCGACCGCCGACTACCCCGAAGGCGAACAGGTCTGCACCACCGCCGTGGGCAAGCCACTGGTCGTCTTCAACATCGAAGGCGACTTCCACGTCATCGCCAACGTCTGCCCCCACGCCGGCCTCCCCCTCGGCGACGGCGACCGCCGCGGCATGGTCATCACCTGCCCCTACCACGGCTACACCTACAACATCAAAAACGGCCGAAACATCGACTGGCCTCACGACGAGCCGCCAGTCAAAACCTACCCCGTACGCATCCACCAGGAGAAGTTACAAGTGCAAATGCAATCACCCAAGAAAGACGAAGACACCAAACGCGGCCCCGCCCCCGCCGACACGCCCGACGATGAAAAAGACGCCTGCGACCCCACCCAAAAGCCCGAAGGCGCCCCGCAGGACCCCGACTGCCCCGACGGCTACCCCGACCGCGAAGCACCCAAAGGCCGACCCGAGTAAAGGCAAATTTCTAATTGCTGATCGCTGATCGCTAATGTTGCCCGAGCAGACATGGCCGTTCCGCCAATCAGCAATTAGAAATCAGCGATTAGAAATCAGCAATGCCCACCCCCCTCGACCAACTCAACGCCAACCGCGACGCCGCTGTCGATCGGCTCACTGCGCTGCTACGCATCCCCAGCGTCAGCACCGACCCCGCCTACGCCAGCGACGTCAACGCCGCCGCCGACTGGGTTGCCGACCACCTGCGTGCCTCCGGCCTTGACGCTCGCATCATGCCCACCGCCGGCCACCCCGTCGTCTACGCCGCCACCACCGACGACCAAGTCACTAACCCCGACGCCCCGCGCCTGCTCTTCTACGGCCACTACGACGTCCAACCCCCCGACCCCATCGACAAATGGACTACCCCGCCATTCGAACCCACAGTCCGCGACGGCTCGCTCTACGCCCGCGGCGCCAGCGATGACAAAGGCCAAATCATGTGCTTCCTCGAAGCACTCCGCGCCTACCACGACGCCGCCCCCGGAAGCGCCTCAAAACTCCCCTGCCACGTCACCGTCCTTATCGAAGGCGAAGAAGAGTGTGGCAGCGTCAACCTCCCCGCCTTCATAGAGCAATACGAAGACCTGCTCCGCGCCGACGTTGCCGTCGTCTCCGACACCAGCATGTGGGACGCCCACACCCCGGCCATCACCTACGCCCTCCGCGGCCTGCTCTACTTCGACATCCAACTGCACGGCCCGTCGCGCGACCTCCACTCCGGCGTCTATGGCGGAACCATCCCCAACCCCGCCACCATCCTCACCCAGGTCCTCGGCAACCTCTTCGACGAAAACCACCGCGTCACCATCCCCGGCTACTACGACCACGTTCAGCCACTCACCGACGACGAACGCCAACTCTGGCAACGCCTCGCCTTCAACGAACGCAACTACCTCAACGCCATCGGACTCGCCCAAGGCTTCGGCGAAACCGGCTACACCACCCTCGAACGACGTTGGTCACGACCCGCTTGCGATATCAACGGCCTCTACGGCGGCTACGGCGGCGAAGGCGCGAAAACCGTCATCCCCAGCTTCGCCGGCGCGAAAGTCAGCTTCCGGCTCGCCGCAGACCAGCAGCCCGACCACATCGCCGACGCCTTCAACCAATGGCTCAACGATCAACCCACGCACGGCCTCACGTGGAAGATCACCGAGCACGGCCGAGCCTACCCCGCCGCCGTCCCCACCGACTCGCCATGGATCGCCGCCGCCAGCAAAGCCATCGAACACGCCGCAGGTCGCCCACCCGTCCTCGTCCGCGAAGGCGCGACCATCCCCGTCATCGGCGACTTCAAACGACTGCTCGACCTCGACAGCCTCCTCATCGGCTTCGGGCTTAACGGCGACAACATCCACTCCCCCGACGAGCACCTCGGCCTCGACCGCTTCCACCTCGGCTGCCAGACCCACGCCGCCCTCCTCCAACAAATTGCAAACACCCCCTGACCGCCCGAAGCCCCCATCCCAAAACCACAAACCACAAACTACAAACCAGAAACCACAAACCTTCACCTCCCCCCACCACCGCGCCTATGCTTGACCAGGGGTATGTCGCCCCTGTTATTCGACGCAAGTGAAAGGCAGGTGAGAAATGGTCAGCCGAGCAAACCTATTTGGACTTCGACGCCAACGTCCCATGAACGAAGTGCGATCGGAACTGCAAACCCTCCAGCGTGACCTGGGCAAGGTCCGCAACGATCTGGGCGACCTCGCCAACGCCTTATACGAGGCCGGCCGAGGCAGCGCGGACACCGCCAGCCGCGAGTTCAGCGACCGGATCAAGCAGCTCAATCAGGCTTACGCCTCCGCCCGTCGCCGGGGGGATCAGATGATCGACACGTTCAGCGATCGCCCGGTTGCCAGCCTGATCGGCGCCTTCGCCGTGGGCCTCGTCCTCGCCGGCCTGGTCGCGATGGCGAGCATGATGAAACGCTCCTGACGCCCGCCCCCCGGGCCGCTCCCCTCGACGCAAATCGCTTCCCAAAAAGAA